>JADLHI010000287.1 GCA_020848895.1 Hyphomonadaceae bacterium | reverse complement strand
GTGTCGCCATCCAACGACAGCAGATCGTCGGCGAGATCGCTTGCCGCGTCGCGCAGCGCCTGCATGTCGTTCGCCATCGAACCGGTGTTGTCGAGCACCATCGCCACTTCGATGGGAGGGCTCGCGTTGGCTTGCGCTTCGGCCGCGACGGCCAGCGTCCAGGCGTTGTCGCTGATAATGCGCGCCAGACTCATCGGCATCGGCATCGACGCGGTGACGCGGTGGCCGCCGTCTGAAAGCTGGACGACGTTGAAGGTGACGTTCGAGACCATGTCGCCGACTTCAGCGTCGAAGAAGGCGCGCGCAGCCGCGGTTCGAGCTTCCATCGAGAGGTTCGAGCTGCGCTCAGCCACCAGCGCCGCGCCGTCGGCGGCGTTCTGCATGGCGTTGCGGATGGACTGGGCCCGCGTGAAATCCACGGTGATGCCGATGAGGCCAATGAGCACCGTACCCATCAGCGCCCACATCATCGCCACGTTGCCGCTACGGTCGCGCAGCCAGCCGCGACGCTTCGTGGTAAACCGCCCGATAACCATTTTTCGCCCCAAAAACGGACCCTTAGACCATCCCCTTGGGGTAGCAGGTTGCGCTTAATATGAGATTTTAGAACTTGGTGAACGCGACCGAATTCGCTTGCTTGTGCGATCTTGTTGGTATTAAAGTGATATCAATTTGATGGCATGAGAGGGTATGTCATGGCCGCTGCCGCACTGAATCGAACACAAGAACGCAAAGCCAATACGTCCAATGGCGGGATGATGCTGCTGCTCAGCCTCGCCGTCTTGGCGGTGCTGATCTGGATGATCGTGGCGCTGATCACAGACGAGAACCCAGTGAACGGGCTCGGGACAATCCTGCTGTCGTTCGTCTTCGTTCTGCAGCTCTGCGGCTTCTACACGCTGCAACCCAACGAGGGCGCGGCGATCACGCTGTTCGGCAACTACAAGGGCACCGACCGTACGCCCGGTCTACGCTGGATGCTGCCCTGGTACACCCGTAAGAAAATCAGCCTTCGCGTCCGCAACGTCACCGGCGAGAAGCTCAAGGTTAACGACAAGCGCGGCAACCCGATCGAGATCGCCGCGGTCGTCGTCTGGCGCGTGACCGACACGGCGCAAGCGCTGTTCGACGTCGATGCTTACCAGACCTTCGTCGACATCCAGATCGAAACCGCCGTGCGCGAGATCGCCTCACACTTCGCCTACGATCACGCCGAACACGAAGAGCCGACGCTGCGCGGCGACGCCGACCAAGTTTCGACGCTGCTGCGTGAGAAACTGCAGGAACGCGTGTCGGTCGCCGGCGTCGTCGTCGACGAAACCAAGCTCAGCCACCTCGCCTACGCGCCTGAAATCGCCGGCGCCATGTTGCGCCGCCAGCAAGCCGAAGCCGTGCTCGCGGCGCGCCAGAAGATCGTGCAAGGCGCGGTGATGATGGTGGAAAGCGCGCTTGAACAACTGAGCGAACGCGACATCGTCAAGCTCGACGACGAACGCCGCGCGGCCATGGTGTCGAACCTGCTGGTGGTGCTCTGCGGCGATCGCGACGCGCAGCCGGTGGTCAACGCAGGCTCACTGTACCAATAGGCGCCTGACCCATGCCGTCCGAACGCAAAGCCTTCGCGCTCAGGCTCGATCCGACATTACACGACGCCATCGCCCGCTTGGCGAACGCGGAATTGCGCAGTGTCAACGCGGAAATCGAGTTTCTGCTGCGCGAAGCGCTGCGCGCCAGAGGCGTGAAATTAGAGCCGCTAGCTCAAGCGGAAGACAATAAGAACGGGGGTGAATGATGTCGACGGCCAACAAATCCATCATCTTCCTGGCGCTCGCGTTTGCGATCAGCTGGGCGATCGTGATCGGCGCACATTTCGCCGGCCTCTCACAAAATCCAATGCTCGCAATGCCAATTCTGGCGGCGATGATGACTGGCCCCGCCATCTCCGCGCTCATCTGCACATTTGCGTTTGAGAAGAAAGGCGATCGCGTGAAAGCGCTAGGCTTGCACTTCAAGCCCAACTTCTGGTGGATCTTAGCGTGGCTCATTCCGATTCTGATCGGCGTGGGGTCGGTGGCGGCGACGATTCTCAATGTCCGGCCATCACTACGTTGATATCGGCGCGGGCGTGCGCGCTGTCGCCGAAGCGCAGGGTCAAGACCTGTCGAAGGCGCCTGCCTTCGCAACGAGCACCTGGTTCATTGTCTGCATGGCGGTGGTGTTCGGCGCCCTAATCAACATGCCGATCCTCACGCTCACGGAAGAACTCGGCTGGCGCGGATATCTCTATGGCCTGTGGCGCCCCAGTGGCTTCTGGCGCACCTCGATCGCCACCGGCGCCGTGTGGGGCGTTTGGCATGCGCCAGCGATCTACTTCTACGGCCTGAACTATCCCGACGATCGCATGCTCGGCATCGGATTGTTCGTGGCGTTCTGCGTGCTGCTCACGCCGATCATCACCATGGTGCGCGAGCGCAGCGGCTCGGTGTGGGCGGCCGGGCTCTTCCATGGCACGTTCAACGCGCTCGGCGGTCTCACCATCGCGGCCATCGCATCGCCAACCTTTCCGTGGAACGGCATCGTTGGCATTGGCGGCTTCGTGGCGCTGGCGGTGGGAGTGCTCATCACGCTGGTGGTCCAGCGCCCAGCAGCGGCGCCCGCCGCCGCCTAACCCCCAGAACAAGCCTGCGCTGCACAGGCGCAGGCTTGTCCCTCCCTGCCCCTTGCCCTAATCACGCGTGATCCCCCGAAGGATCGATTCTTAGCCGCATGAAGCGGGCGGAGACGCATGCCGAAACGTACCGACATCAACTCGATCCTGATCATTGGGGCCGGGCCGATCATCATCGGGCAGGCATGCGAGTTCGATTATTCCGGCGTGCAAGCGGTGAAGGTGCTGAAGGCGGAAGGCTATCGCGTCATCCTCGTGAACTCGAACCCGGCGACGATCATGACCGATCCGGGCTTGGCGCACGCCACTTACATCGAACCGATCACGCCCGAGATGGTCGAGAAGATCATCGAGAAGGAAAAGCCGGACGCGTTGCTGCCGACCATGGGCGGCCAGACGGCTTTGAACTGCGCGCTGACACTTGAACGCACGGGGGTGCTCGCAAAGCACGGCGTCGAGATGATCGGCGCGAAGGCCGACGTGATCGAGAAGGCCGAGCACCGGATGAAGTTCCGCGATGCGATGGACAAGATCGGGCTGGAAAGCCCGCGCTCGCGTTTGTGCAACACGATGGACGAAGCGCTCGCCGCTCTCGACTACGTCCAGCTTCCCTCGATCATTCGCCCGTCACTGACGCTGGGCGGCTTGGGCGGCGGCGTCGCCTACAATTTGGAAGAATTCAAAGAGATCGTCGAGCGTGGCCTGGCTGCCTCGCCGATCACGGAAATTCTGGTCGAGGAAAGCATCATCGGCTGGAAAGAATACGAGATGGAGGTCGTCCGCGATAAGGCGGATAACTGCATCATCATCTGTTCGATCGAGAACATCGATCCGATGGGCGTGCACACCGGCGACTCCATCACGGTTGCGCCGGCGCTGACGCTGACGGACCGCGAATATCAAATCATGCGCAACGCCTCGATCGCCGTGCTGCGCGAGATTGGCGTCGAGACTGGCGGCTCGAACGTGCAGTTCGCGGTGAACCCGGCCAACGGCCGCATGGTCGTCATCGAGATGAACCCGCGGGTGTCGCGGTCATCAGCCCTGGCCTCGAAGGCGACCGGCTTTCCGATCGCCAAGGTCGCGGCCAAGTGCGCGATTGGCTACACGCTCGACGAAATCGCCAACGACATCACTGGCGGCGCGATGCCGGCAAGCTTCGAGCCGACGATCGATTATGTCGTCACCAAGATTCCGCGCTTCGCATTCGAACGCTTCCAAGGCTCGGATACGACGCTGACGACCTCGATGAAATCGGTCGGCGAAGCCATGGCGATTGGGCGGACGTTCCAGGAATCGCTGCAGAAGGCGCTGCGTTCGCTCGACACCGGGCTCACCGGCTTGGATGAAATCCAAATCGAAGGCGCTTCGGACGAAGACAATGGCCGCGCTGCCGTGCGCGCGCGCCTCGTCACGCCAAAGGCCGATCGCCTGCTTGTGTGCGCGGAAGCTTTGCGCCGTGGTTTGAGCGTCGAAGAGATTTGCGCGGCATCGCACTTCGATCCGTGGTTCGTGCGTCAAATCGCGGAAATCGTCGCGAAAGAAGCGGAAATCCGCGCTGACGGCTTGCCGAAGGATGCGGTTGGTTTTCGCGCGCTGAAAGCGCAGGGCTTCTCCGACGCGCGCCTCGCGAAGCTCACCGGCGGCCGTGAGCGCGACGTGCGCTCGGCGCGCCGCAAGCTTGGCGTGCGCCCGCAGTTCAAGCGCATCGACAGCTGCGCCGCCGAATTCCGCGCGACGACGCCGTACATGTATTCGACCTACGAGTTTCCGGCGTACGGCTCGGACGTCGCCGATTGCGAAGCTGATCCCTCGGATCGCAACAAGGTCATCATCCTCGGCGGCGGGCCGAACCGCATCGGCCAGGGCATCGAGTTCGACTATTGCTGCTGCCACGCCGCGTTCGCGTGCGCGGAGATCGGCGTCGAGTCGATCATGGTCAATTGCAACCCGGAGACGGTGTCGACCGACTACGACACGTCGGACCGCCTCTACTTCGAACCGCTGACGACAGAAGACGTGCTCGAAATTGTCGAGACGGAAAAATCGCGCGGCACGGTGCAAGGCCTGATCGTGCAGTTCGGCGGGCAGACGCCGCTAAAACTCGCCCAGCCGCTCGCCGACGAAGGCGCGCCGATCCTTGGCACCAGCGTTGATGCGATCGACCTCGCCGAAGATCGCGATCGCTTCCAAGCGCTGCTGCGCAAGATCGGCTTGAAACAGCCGGAAAACACCATCGCGCCGTCGCTTGATGCAGCGCGCGCCGGCGCGGGAAAGATCGGCTACCCGGTCATGCTGCGCCCATCCTACGTGCTCGGCGGCTTGGCGATGCAGATCGTGCATAGCGAAGGCGAGTTGGAAGAGTATGTGGCGCGCATCTCCCGCGCACTCGGCGGGCCCTCTGAGCTTGCGGTGTCCGAGAAAAAGCCGCTGCTGGTGGATCGCTATCTGCGCGACGCCATCGAGGTCGACGTCGATGCGATCTGCGATGGCGAGGACGTGTTCGTCGCTGGCGTCATGGAGCATATCGAAGAAGCCGGTGTACACTCGGGCGATAGCGCTTGCGCGCTGCCGCCCTATTCGCTGCCCAAAATGCTGATCGACGAGATCGAGGCGCAAACCAAGAAACTTGCGCTCGCACTCGACGTGCGCGGCCTGATCAATATTCAGTTCGCGGTGAAGGACGACGATATCTTCATCCTCGAAGCCAACCCACGCGCCTCGCGTACGGCCCCGTTCGTGGCAAAGGCGATCAATCGTCCCATCGCGGCGGCGGCGGCGAAGGTCATGGCTGGGGTGAAGTTGAAAGAGCTGAAGCTCGATCGGCCGTCGAAGAAGCATGTCGCGGTGAAGGAAGCCGTCTTCCCGTTCGCGCGCTTCCCGGGCGTCGATCCGGTGCTAGGCCCGGAGATGCGCTCCACCGGCGAGGTGATGGGGTTGGACGAAAGCTTCGTTGCCGCCTTCGCCAAGAGCCAGATCGCCTCGGGCATCAACCTGCCCACCGATGGCGCCTGCTTCATCTCGGTGAAGAACGCCGACAAGCCGGCGCTCGTCCCAGTCGCCAAGGACCTCATTGAACTTGGCTTCAGGGTGATCGCGACGGGCGGCACAGCCGATTACCTCATCGGCAAGGGCCTCGATATCCAGAAGGTCAACAAGGTCGCCGAAGGCCGTCCGCACATCGTCGACGCCATGAAGAATGGCGAGGTGCAACTGGTCTTCAATACGACCGAAGGCGCCCAATCCTACCGCGACAGCTATTCGATCCGTCGCACAGCGCTGGTGCAGAACATTCCCTATTATACAACCGTGTCCGGCGCTCGGGCAGCCATCCAGGCCATCCGGCTGCTCAAATCCGGGGCGCCTCTAGGCGTTCGGGCCCTTCAGGCCTATGCTTGACGTCAGGCCGGATCGGACCCAGATTTTCATCTCCTAAACGGACTTTTACACCACTCCCATGGAAAAAATCCCAATGACCGCCGAGGGTTACACCGCCCTCGACGCAGAACTGAAGCGTCTTAAGACGGAAGAACGCCCTGCGGTAATCCAGGCGATCGCGGAAGCGCGCGCCCATGGCGACCTCTCCGAGAACGCTGAATACCATGCGGCGAAAGAGCGCCAGGCCTTTATCGAAGGCCGGGTCACCGAGCTTGAGGACAAGATCGCCCGCGCCCAGGTCATCGATATATCGAAGCTCACCGGCAAACAGGTGAAGTTCGGCGCGACCGTGAACCTGCTCGACGAGGATTCCGGCGCGAAGTCCAAGTACAAGATCGTTGGCGAAGACGAGTCCGACGTGAAGGGCGGCAAGATTTCGATCACCTCCCCGATCGCACGCGCGCTCATCGGCAAGGAAGAAGGCGACGTTATCGAGGTGATGGCGCCTGGCGGACCAAAGTCCTACGAGATCACCAAGGTGAAGTACCTCTGAGATGGACCACCCCCGCATCACCCAAATTCCCGGCGTGATGGGCGGAAAGCCGTGCATCAAAGGTACGCGCATCACGGTTGAAGTCCTTATCGACCACCTTTCCGCGGGAGAAACGGTGGCGGAATTGCTTGAGGGATATCCGGACATTACCGAGGGTGATGTCCGAGCGGCGCTCGCCTATGCCGCCGATCATCTCCGTACACAGGGCTTCGTCGCAGTTTGAGTACGCGTGTGCTTGTCGATCAGTGCGTCAGCCGGCGCATGGTCGAGCAGGCGCTTCGCGGCCTCGCCGACACGGTCTTCGTCTCGAACGTTGCGCGCGGCGCCGCCGATTCAGACGTGCTGGAACTGGCACGCAAGCAAGATCGTATTCTGATCACCGAGGACTACGATTTCGGCACACTCATCTTTGGCGACAGGCGTCCACCGCCTCCTGGACTAATCCATCTGACGCTGGACGGCATGAGCAGAGATCAACGCGACACGAAATTCGCCGCTGAGATCGCACATCTTCTTCTCCTTGCACCAGGTCACTTCGTTGTGTTCTCGCAACACGCCCCACGCAGCAGGCCGCTGCCGTGAGAAGCGCCGGCTATCAGCCTGCGGAGCCTCTGAACGTCTGGATCGTCACGGACGGGCGCGCCGGCATCGAGGCGCAAGCGCTCGGGCTGGCCGAGGCGATCGCGCGGCGTGCGCCGATTTCGCTGACCACGAAACGCGTGCGGATACGCACGCCGTATAGCTGGCTGCCCGCGGGCTTCGTGCCTGCGCCAAAGCATGCGCTGACGATCGAATCCGACCCCATTCAGCCGCCGTGGCCGGACATTTTCATCGGCTGCGGCCGCGCCTCGATCCCGCTCGCGATGGGCATGCGCGAGTGGTCGAACGGCAAGAGCTTCGTGGTGCAATTGCAGGACCCGCGCGTGAACCCGCGCGAGTTCGATGTGGTCATCCCACCGATGCACGATGGCCTCGAAGGCCAAAACGTCTTGCCGATTGTTGGCGCTTGTAATCGCATAACGGCAGAGCGGCTCGATCGCGCGGTTTCCGAGTATAAATCGGCGAATTTGG
Organism: Hyphomonadaceae bacterium; assembly: GCA_020848895.1. Classification (GTDB taxonomy): domain Bacteria; phylum Pseudomonadota; class Alphaproteobacteria; order Caulobacterales; family Aquidulcibacteraceae; genus Vitreimonas. Next base: position 1,376 of record JADLHI010000287.1, on the reverse strand, counting down.
AAGAGTTGCCAGCGCCACGCTTTGCAATCCTGATCGGTGGAAAATCCAAACGTCAGGACATCTCAGCCGATCGCGCGCGCGAAATCTCGCACTCCTTGGCGGCAGTGCAGCGCGAAACCGGCGGTTCGCTGATGGCGACGCTGTCGCGTCGCACCAGCCAAGCGGCGCGCATGCAGTTTCGCACTTGGCTCGCACCGCACTGCGCCGTCTTCTATGAAGACGAAGGTGCAAACCCCTACCCCGCCATCCTTGGCGTGGCCGACCACATCTTCGTCACGGCCGATAGCGTGAACATGGCGACGGAAGCCGCAGCCACCGGCAAGCCGGTGCACATCATCGCCGTCGATGGCCAGCTTGGGAAGCTGGCCCGGTTTCATCAGAGCTTGGCCCGGCGCGGCTGCGCGCGCCCATTCAACGGCAAGCTTGAAACCTGGTCCTATCCGCCGCTCCTGGAAACAGATCGCGCGGCGGCGGCGGTGCTCACGGCGTGGGCCGCGCGGACGCGCGCCAATTAGCTCAGCAGCTTTTCGATCCCGGCTTTTAGATCGGCGTCGCTGACTGGCTTGGTGAAGACCGGCGCCTTCGCCAGTTCCGGCGGGGCGTCTTTCACACGGTCGTAGCCGGTGCAAAAAGCGACCCGGACGCCTTTGGCCAGCAGTTCTACGCCCAGCGGCACGCTGGAGGCGCCTTGCCCCAGCGTCGCGTCCAAAAGCGCGCCGTCGGGCGTCTCGCGGGCAAGTAGAGCCTCCGCCTCGGCGAGCGAGTGCGCGGGACCAAGAATCTCGTAGCCCATGTCCGCCAAGCGTTCGCCCAGTTCCATGGCGATCAGAGCGTCATCTTCAACGACTAGAATTTTCGGCAAGTTCGTTTCGTGCCCATCCGCATACGCTGCACCTCGACCGCCAGCATAGCTGTGGAAAAACCCAGCGCAATTCGTTGCGTCAACCGTCACTGACCCCGGAGCTCGCGGCGCATTCCAGCGCTTTCAGACCGGATGCGGCGACGCCATATTGGCGAGATACGAATCCCTGCAAGAGCGCTGAATGACCACTCACGCCGCCCGCCACGCCCCTATCGTCATCATCGGCTCCGGCCCGGCCGGCTACACCGCCGCCATCTACGCCGCGCGTGCGCTGCGCAAGCCCATGCTTATTTCGGGTCTGCAACCCGGCGGACAGCTGACAATCACCACAGACGTCGAAAATTATCCCGGCTTTGCGGATACGATCCAAGGCCCGTGGCTCATGGAACAGATGCGCGCGCAGGCAAAGCACGTCGGCACGGAGATGGTCGAAGACATCATTGTGAAAGCTGAACTCGATCAGCGCCCGTTCAAGCTTACGGGCGATAGCGGCCAAGTTTATCTCGCCGACTCC
>JADLHI010000286.1 GCA_020848895.1 Hyphomonadaceae bacterium | reverse complement strand
AGCAATGCAGCGGCCTTCGCAGGTGCGTTCGGCGCCCGGCGCAAACGTTGGCGCGAGGCTTCTTCCAGAGACCACAGCACCGTGTTTACCGCGCGCAGGCGGCGTTTCAGCACGATCAGCGCGGCAAGTTTCTCGTAAGGCGCCGAGATTTGGCGAAGGCCTTCAAGCTCGCGGCGCACTTTGGCCCGCTTGGTCGGCGAGGCGATGCGGCGCGACTTGATCTCAAGGATTGTCAGCCGGTCGATCAGTTCGCCAAGCGAAAGCGGCGCGGAAAGGGAGCTCATGGCGCCTAACTATCAGCGTTAAATCCCTTCCGCCAATGGGTTAGCTGTCTTGGTGCGGGCCGCCTAAGGCGCTAAAAGACTCACATGAACAAGCACGATCCAGGCGGGCCGGAAGCCAAGGTCCATTATGGCGATAACGAAATCACTATTCTGCGCCAGGGCACGCATGTGCGTTGCGCGGTGACGGGTGAGCCGATCACGTTAGATGTCCTGCGCTATTGGAGCGTCGATCTGCAGGAGGCGTATCGAGGCCCGGCGGAGGCGACGGCGCGCTGGAAGCAGGTGCACGCGGAGAAAAAGTCGTGAGGGCGCTGGCGGGGGTATTTGCGCTGTCGCTGGTTGCGTGCGCCGCGGCCGAAGCGCCGGCGCAACCGGAAGCGCCAACGACGGTTGAGCATCCGATTGAAGGTGCGGCGCCGGTGAATCCGCCGCCGCCACAAACGCTGACGCTGCGTTGCGCGGGCGCGTTCACTCAAGGCGGCATTGCGCTTTGCCGGACGTTGCCGGGCGCGAGTGTCGCTCTCGATGGCGCAACGGTTGGCGCGGCCGATGCCGATGGCTGGGTCGTTGTTGGCTTCACGCGCGAGCATGGCGCGCAAACGCAAGTGAGCGCGAGCGCGAATGGCGCCACCGCGACAGCGCGATTCGACATCGCGCCGCGCGAGTTCGATATTCAGCGCGTAAACGGTTTGCCACAACAGACGGTGACACCAACCGACCCGGAGGTGCTTGCGCGCATTCAGCGTGACGCCGTGCTGAAGCAAGAAGGCTTTCGAAGCACGGCGAACATTGAAGGCTTTCTCGACGGGTTCATTCTTCCGGTTGAAGGGGGCACGGTCACTGGCCGTTGGGGCAATCAGCGCGTGCTGAACGGCACGCCGTCAACACCGCACTTTGGTTATGACATTGCGGCGCCAGCCGGCACGCCGATCCGCGCGCCCGCTGCGGGCGTGGTGACACTGGCGCAGCCGGACATGCACTATGAAGGCGGGCTCGTGTTCATCGATCACGGGCAGGGGCTGATCACGATGTACCTGCACATGAGCCGTTTGGACGTGCATGCGGGCGATACGGTGGAGCAGGGGCAGGTGATTGGCGCCGTTGGCTCAAGCGGCCGCGCGACCGGGCCGCATCTGTGCTGGCGCATGAAGCTGCGCAACACGCAGCAGCTTGATCCGAGCGTTGCCATTGAAGGCTTGGCGGCGGCGCGTGCGGAGCTGCTGGGCGAGTAATCGGCGGTGAAGTTAAGTCAAGCTCGTCATTCCGGGGCGACCGAAGGTCGAGCCCGGAACCCATGGGCAAACGCACCGCTCTGTCAGCCCATGGGTTCCGGGTTCAATGCTTCGCATTGCCCCGGAATGACGAGTTTTAGATGCATGTGGCTGTGCGGCTTTGAACGCCAATTGCCGGCGAGGGCGCCGGCGCTCCAAGATTAGTTTCTTGCGACCACGTGAGCGGTGATGATAACGGCTTCGACGGCGCCGTCATTGCGCCAGCCGTGGGCGGTGTTTGCGTCTTCGATGGAGACATCGCCGGCGCGGTAGCGGATCGGGTCCATGCAGGAATTGCGGATTTCGGTCATCTCGCCGGAGACAACCAGGGCGCTGCCCTGGACTTGATCGTGCGTGTGCCAGGCGATGACGCCGCCGGGTTCGACGACAAGGCGGCGCATGCGGACGGCGCGGGTCGGGTCGTTGGCGAGCGGCGTCAGCGCGATGTCCGTGCCGACGACGCCGTGTTGCGGGCCGAAGGCTTCGTGATTGGCGCCGTTGAGCGTGCGGCCGTTGGGGCAGCCGATCGGCGCCGCGTTGAGGATGGCTTCGAGCGCGGTGTCCGGTCCGGGCGGGCGGCCATCGGTCATGCCGGCGACGGATTGGCCGACGCGATCAACCGTCGAACAACCGGCCAGAAGCGAAGCCGCCAAAAGTGCGCGCCACATGTGCAACCCCTCCGTCAGAGCGCCTTCAAGATTTCGCGGAGCGTGCGCTCCTGCTTGCCGGCTTCAAACCAGAAGCCGAGCATCACTAACACGTACAGTATGAGAACGAGCAAGGCGATCATTTCAAAATCGCCAGTGTTGACGACGATGCCGATCGCGCCGAATGCCAGGATCACAAGGTAGAAGGCGACGACAAGCAGCGGCGGCTTCATCGTGACCTGAATCTGAGAGCCGACGCCGGCCCCTGCGATTGTACCCGACGAGAGCGGTGCGAAGACGTTGTTGTAGCCAAGCACACGCGAGATCGCGAAGCTCGAGTCGATCACAATGCCTTGGAAGCGCTTGTCGTTGGCGCGATTGGGCACGCGGATGCGGAAGACCTTTGACTGCACGAGGTGGGCGCCGAGGGCGGCGGCCGCGTCCTGGCGCTTCAACGCCGAGGTGATTTCGAAGCGATGGATCGGAAGCGGGTTCACATCACGCCCGCTTCGACCCAGGCGCTCTTTGGCCAGCGGCGATGCGACCAGAACCATTGGCCGGGCGCTTCGCGCACGCGCGCTTCCATAAATTCGTTCACGCGTTTGACGCCCTCGAAGACCGTCTGTTCGTCGTCGGGCTTGGTGTAATCAAGCTGGATTGCCGGGTAGGCGGTGGCGATGAATTTCGTACCTTCGATGCGGCGCCCGGTGATGGGGATCAGCGGCACTTTGAATTTGAGCGCCAGGCGCGCCGGGCCGTCGGCGGTCATGCAGTCGTAGCCGAAGAACGGGACGGCGAGGCCGGCATTGTATTTTTGATCGTTCATCAACGCGATTGAGCGGCCGCGCTTCAAGGAACGCAGCAAGCCCATGCCGCCTTCCTTGCCCTTGGCCGCTTGTAGCGTGAGGCCGAACTGGGCGCGGGTATCGACGATGTATTTGTCGATGATCGGATTGTTGGCTGGGCGGTAGGTGAAGTGCGAGTCCGGATCGACCTGCGCCAGGCAGAGCGAGGTAATTTCCCAATTCGAGAAGTGGCCGCCGATGAAGACGGCGCCCTTGCCGCGCGTGGCTTCGACGATTTCCTTGCCGTGAAATTCGACAACGCCCTGGCGATAGAGGTCGAGGAATTTCGGCATGTGCGGAAATTCGCCGGTCATGCGGCCGAGTTCGGCGAAGGTTTCCTTGCGCACCTCGTTGTGGAACGCGTCGCTCTCGTTGGGGAACGACATGCGGATGTTGCGGATCGCGGTTTTCCAGGCGCTGTTGATCGGCGCGATTGCCGGCACGATGGCGCCGCCCCAGCGTGAGGCGCGTTCCAGGCCGAGCGCGCCAAGCGCGCCGACGTACGCGTTCCAGGCGAAGGCCTCGACCTGAAATCCAAAATTGTTCGGCTTAGGCTTCGCCATGCGCAGCCGTAATCTTCGATTGGATGGGCGCAAGCAAGGCGTCGAGCGCCGCTTCGTCGGCAAATCGCGCCGCGACGGGCAAGACAGCCACACGCTCGCGCCAGGCGGGCGAGAGGCGCGCTGCGTCTTTTTCGGTGGTGATGAGGCGGGCGCCGCGCTCGTCAGCCATTTGGACGAGCCAATTCAGGTCGTCCTCGGTGTAGGGGTGGTGATCGGGGTACGGAACGACATCGGCGACGTCGGCGCCGACGGCCTCAAGCGTGTCGAAGAATTTTTCCGGGCGCGCGAGGCCAGCGAAGGCGACGAGTGCGCCCGGTGGTGCTTCACCCGCGGGTGAGAGCGCGGCGTGGAGCACGGGCTTACGGAACGAGGCGAGCCAGCCGGGCTGCTCGGGCGTGTCAGCGCTCCAGGTATTGTGAAGCATGACGATGGCGTCGGCACGGGCGAGGCCATCGGTGAGCCGCTCGCGCAACGGGCCGGCGGGAAACACTTGGCCGTTGCCAACGCCGTAAGCGGGATCGACGGCGACGATGCAAAGGTCTTTCGCCAGCGCCGGATTTTGGAAGCCGTCATCCATGACGATGACATGCGCGCCGGCTTGCGCCGCGGCGAGCGCGCCAGCGAAGCGATCGCGCGAGACCCAGGCTGCGCCGTCGCGTGCATGCAGCAACGGCTCATCGCCGACTTCGATGGCTTCCATGTCAGGCGTGACGCGCAGTGGGCCGATGGCGCGGCCGCCATAGCCGCGCGAGAGTGTGTGCGCGTGTTGTCCGAGCTTGGCGCGGATGGCGCGGCTGATCGGCGTCTTGCCGGCGCCGCCGACGGTGAAGTTGCCGATGCAGACGACGGGCACCGGCGCGTGACGCGAGATCGTGGTGCGCTGGCGATGGGCGGCGATTGCGGCGTAGGCCCACGACACCGGCGTCAGCAGCGCCTTCAGGACGACAGCCGCATCGCGGCCTTCGACTTCGGTTTTCCAGAACTCAGGCGGACGCATTGGCGGTGCTTTGCGGCGCTCCGGCCGCCGGCGCAAGCGCCAAGATGGCGTTGACCGTGCGCGCAAAGGCGTCTGCGCCTTGCGCGGTGACAGCGTGCGCCGCTTCCAGTTGCTTGGCGCGCGCGGATTCATCGCGCCAGAGGTTTGCGACTTCCGTCGCAAGGCTTTCAGCGTCGGTGACGCGGCGCGCGCCGCCGGCGGCGAGCATTTCGGCGAACAGGTCCTGGAAGCTTTCCACATAGGGCCCGGTGATGATGGCGGAGCCGAGCTTTGCGGGCTCGATCGGGTTGTGGCCTTTCAGGTGCGGCAGCAAGCTGCCGGCGACGAGCGAAACGGGCGCGAGATCGTAGAGCGTGCCGAGTTCGCCCAGCGTGTCGGCGACGTAGATGGGTGCGTTGCCTGGGCCGGCGCCGGTTGAGCGGCGCGGAGCGTCGTTGGCCTGACGCGCGACATCGGCGCCGCGTTCGGGGTGACGCGGGGCGATGATCAGCAGAGCGTTCGGAAAATTGCGCTGCACGATGGCGTGAGCGGCGAGCACGATCTCGTCTTCGCCTTGGTGCGTGGAGGCGGCGAGCCAGATTGGGCGCTGTCCGATCTCGGCGGCGAGGGCTGCGCGCGCGTTTGCGTCAGCGCGCGGGGCGGGCGCGGCGAGTTTGAGATTGCCGGGTGTGCCGATCGGTGCGGGCCGGAGTTGCGCTAGAGCGTCCCTGGTGCGTTCGTCGGCGGCGGAGACGTAGCGGAACGCGCCGACGAGGCGACGGCCGGCGGCGCGCCAATTGCTCCAGCGGCGCAGCGTGCGCGGACTCATGCGGGCGTTGACGAGCGCGAGTTTCACGCCGCGCGCCTCGGCCTCGAGAATGAGGTTGGGCCAAAGTTCGCTCTCGACGAAGACGCCGACATCTGGGCGCCAGCGATCCAGGAAGCGGCGGACGCAATCGGCGCGGTCGAGCGGGACGTAGACGTGCGTGGTTCGCGCCGGTGCGCGGCGGGCGACGAGTTCGGCGGAGGTGCGCGTGCCGGTGGTGAGGACAAAGGAGAGCGCAGCGTTTTGCGTGGAGAGAGCTTCGATGAGAGCCAGCGCCACTCCGCTTTCGCCGACGCTTGCGGCGTGCACCCAAACGACGGGGCCGGCGGGACGCGTTTGGGTGTAGCGGCCGAAGCGTTCGCCGACGCGCGCGGGATCTTCCTTTCCGCGCTTGGCGCGGCCGTTGAGATAGAGGCCCGCGAACGCGCCAAGCACCGAGCTTGCGGCGCGATAGAAGGCAAGAACCGGCGAGAAGCTCACGTCGATTGCGCCGCCGATTCCGCGGCTTCCCTCATCGCTTCGGCGCGTGGCGGCGCCGGCTGAATGACCGGTACGCTCGCGATGCGATCGGCTTCCGCCGCGATGCGGTTCATCTCGGCTTCGAGCGCGAGGCGCACGGCTTCGACTTCGGCATCGCTGGCGTCAGGCGAGGGCGGCGCGATTGGATTGCCCCAAACCAAAGCGCCCTTACCGAACGGGAGCGGCAACACGAACTGGTCCCAGCTCTTTTCGAACACGATCCGGTTCGATGTCGCCCATGCGAGCGGGAGCAATGGCGCCCCGGCGATTTTCGCCAGTACGATCGGACCGCGTTTGGCGCGCATGCGCGGTCCGCGCGGGCCGTCCGGGGTCACGGCCATGACCCCGCCGCCTTCGATGTGGCGGGCCATGTCGCGCATGGCTTCGATGCCGCGCTTGGGCTTCGAACTGCCTTTCTTGGCCTCAGAGCCGCGGATGACCTCGGCGCCGACCGTTCGCGAGGTATGCGCCACGATGCCGCCCTCGCGCGATTGCGAGATCAACATTTTGGCTTTGGGGATGGTCGGGCCGAACGCCCACGTCTTGTGAGCCAGCGCAAACCGCCCGTGCCAGATGCAGCCGATGACTTTGCCCCCGTCGGGCTCCCAGAAGGGCAATGCGGCGGCCTCGTTGATCCGTTGCCAGCGCGTGGTGACGCCCACGAACAGCATGTAGCCGCCGATCAGACGTCCCAGAACGACCTGGAGAACCGGATTGCCGAGTAGGGACTTCACCATCACGCCTGCTGGCCCGACCGCTTCCGCAGCGGGGGCTGGCCCCTTATAGGGGGCGTCCCCCGTACCGCGCCAGAAGCTCCAACCGGCCCCCAACAGACCTGATGTCCAACCCGGTCAAATTCCCAGCTTTCGATCTCTCGACACCCGAAGGGCGCCGGGCGGCGCAGCATGACCTGGTCTGGGCGGACCACGGCTTCCTGCGGAACCTCTATCAGAACTTCCATTGGATCGAACCTGGGGTGATGGCGCGCTCGAACCAACCCTCGCCGGCGCACATCGCGGGCTACGCCGCGCAAGGGTTCAAGACGATCATCAACGCGCGTGGGAAGTCCGACACCGGCTACTACGCGCTGGAGAAGGAAGCCTGCGCGAAGCACGACATCACGTTGATCGATTTGCGGCTGCGCTCACGCGAGCCGCCGAGCGTCGAGGCGATCCATCGCTGCAAAGAGATTTTCGAAACGATCGAATACCCAGCGCTCTTGCACTGCAAGTCCGGTGCGGACCGCGCCGGCGTGGCGGCGGTGCTTTACAAGCACTTCAGGATGGGGCTGCCGATAAGCGAGGCGATGGAACAACTCTCGCTCAAGTACCTGCATGTGAAGCAGGGCAAGACCGGGATGATCGATTTCTTCTTTGAGACCTATCTCAAGGAGACTGAAGCGAGCGGCAAACCGTTTATCGATTGGGTCAACGAGGATTACGATCAGGAGCGCGTCAAAGCTGCGTTTACGGGTCAGTGGTGGGCGAACATTCTGGTCGATAAGATTCTGCGCCGCGAATAGGCGATCTGGCCCAACTCAGCTCGCTTGTTCCGTGGATTGGAATTGCAGGCGCGAGAGGCGCGCGTAGAGGCCGCCTTTCGCCACCAGTTCGTCGTGGCGGCCGACTTCGACGATGCGGCCGCCTTCCAGCGCGAGGATGCGGTTTGCATCGCGCACGGTGGCGAGGCGGTGGGCGATGACGAGCACGGTGCGGCCTTTGGAAAGGCGCTTCAGGGCTTCCTGCACCTGGGCTTCGCTTTGAGCGTCGAGGGCGCTGGTGGCTTCGTCGAGCAACAGGATCGGGGCGTCGCGCAGAAAAGCGCGGGCAAGGGCGATGCGCTGGCGCTCACCGCCGGAAAGATTGCCGCCGCGCTCGCCCGCCATGGTGTCGTAACCGTTGGGAAGCGCCATGATGAAATCGTGGGCGGCGGCGTTGCGTGCGGCTTCTTCGATCTCGGCGTGCGTGGCGCCTGCGCGGCCGAGCGCGATGTTGTTGCGGATGGCGTCGTTGAAAAGCGCGGATTCTTGCGCGACCAGTGAAATGGCGTTGCGCAGCGAGACCACTTGCACATCGCGCACGTCTTGGCCGTCGATGCGCACGGCGCCCTTAGTTACGTCGTAGAGGCGCGGCAGCAGATTGAATATGGTGGACTTGCCCGAGCCGGATGGGCCAACCAGCGCAACGGTCTCCCCCGGTTCGACGATAAAGCTCACGTCTTCAACCGCGGGGGCGTCGCCATAGCTGAAGCCGACGCCGGAAAATTCGATGCGGCCGGCGGCGACGTGCAGGGGTTTGGCGCCTGGCTTGTCGTTGATGGTTTCCGGTTCATCGATCAGCGTGAAGATGCGCGTCACGGCGGCGAGCGCTTCGTTGAGCATCGTGTTGAAGCCGCTGATCGAGCGCGCTGCGGGCGTAGCGACGCCGACGGCGCCGATCATGCCGAAGAGGTCGCCCAGGGTCATCAGATTATGCGCAATGCGTACGCCCGCGAGATAGAGCACGCCCGCGAGTGCGATGCCGCCAAGGATTTCCAGCAAGGGCTCGCTGCGCGCGCGATTGTGCGCGAGCTTCATGCCGAGGCGGCGTTGTTCTTCGAAGGATGCATTGGCGCGCTCGGTCTCGCGCTGTTCGAGGCTGTAGGTCTTCACGAAACGCGACGCGCCGAAGATTTCGCCGAGCAGCGCCGTGACGTGGCCGACTTGCTCCTGGGCGATGCTGGTCTGCTTGCGCGCGCGCTTGGCGATGGCGCCGAGCGGACGCGCGGCGAGCGCGAAGACGCCGATGACGACCGCCGCAAGCACCCAGTCGAGATAGAACATCATCCCGACCGAGCCGATCAAGGTGAGGCTATCGCGGATCGAGGTCTGCGCAGCGCGCACGAGCGCGTAGCCGACGATGGTGATGTCGTTGGTGAAGCGTGAGACGAGACGGCCAACGTCTTCGCGGGCAAAGCGGGCGAAATCGACGCTCATCAGCTTGGCGAACATCGCGCTTTGCAGGTCGCGCAGAATCTTGAGCGCGAGACCCTGGGTCATGATCGCTTGGCCCCACATGCCGGCGGCGCGGACGGTGACGATGCCGATCACGGCGAGCGGAACGAGTGCGATGAGCGTGAGGTTTTCCGACTGAATGCTGTCGGTCGCGAACTTCAAAATCCACGCGTAGGACGCCGAAGCGCCCGCGACGATGGCAAGCACCGGCGCAAGCGCGAGCAAGTCCATCTTGTAGCGCCAGATGTACTGTCGCCAGAGCCGTGCGAGAATGGCGTTCGCCGTCATCGCCGCGTGGCCCGCGTCTGCTTCGACAAGCTCAGCATGACGCTACTTTGCCGTTGGT
>JADLHI010000285.1 GCA_020848895.1 Hyphomonadaceae bacterium | reverse complement strand
GAGCGTGCTGAAACGCGCATGCGAGAGACGGCAGCCGTTGTGGCTGCGCAGATGAACTAAATCTGGACCGCCGGCGCCCCCGCCGGCATGCGCAGTCAAACTTGGATCAGATCGCTTGAAGTTTAAGACTGGATGCCGGCGGGGGCGCCGGCGGTCCAGACTTGGGTCAGCTAGCCGAACACCCGTTTGAAAATTACATCCACGCGGGCAAAGTGGTGGGCGTCGTCGAAGCAGGCTTCCAGTGTCGTAGCGTCGAGCTTCGAGGTGACGTCCGGATCGGCCTTGAGCTTGTCGATGAGTGCGGTTTCGGCGCGCGGCGGCGGGCTTTGCCAGACCTGCATCGCGCTGCGCTGCACGAGGCGATAGGCGTCTTCGCGAGTGACGCCGGCTTGCGTCAGCGCCAGCATCACGCGTTGCGAATTATGCAAGCCGCCGAGCAGCGCCAGGTTGCGCGCCATATTTTCGGGATAAACGACGAGCTTCTCGATCACCATCGCCATGCGGTGAAGCGCGAAATCCAGGTGGATCGTCGCGTCCGGGCCGATGCCGCGTTCGACGGAAGAGTGCGAGATGTCGCGCTCATGCCAGAGGGCGACGTTTTCCATCGCCGGCGTAACCGCGCTGCGCACGAGGCGCGCGAGGCCGCAAAGGTTTTCGGTGAGCACCGGGTTGCGCTTGTGCGGCATCGCCGACGAGCCTTTTTGGCCAGGCTCGAAGAATTCTTCGGCTTCCAGAACTTCAGTGCGCTGCAGGTGGCGCACTTCGGTGGCGAGGCGTTCGATGCCAGCGGCGACAACGCCGAGGGCGGCGAAGAACGCAGCGTGGCGATCGCGCGGAATGACCTGGGTTGAGACCGGCTCGACTTCGAGGCCGAGTTTCTTGGCGACGTAGGCCTCAACGCGCGGATCGATCTGCGCGAAGGTGCCAACGGCGCCGGAGATCGCGCAGGTGGCGATCTCTTTGCGCGCGGTTTTGAGGCGATCGAGATTACGGGCGAATTCGGCGTAGTGACCGGCAAGCTTGAGGCCGAACGTCGTTGGCTCGGCGTGGATGCCGTGTGAGCGGCCGATGGTCGGCGTCAGTTTGTGCTCGATGGCGCGTTTCTTCAGCGCCGCCATGACGCGCTCGCAACCGGCGATGAGCAGATCGCTGGCGCGTGCGAGTTGCACGGCAAGGCAGGTGTCGAGCACGTCGGAACTCGTCATGCCTTGGTGCGCGAAGCGCGATTCCGGGCCGACGTGTTCGGCGACGCTGGTGAGAAAGGCGATGACGTCATGCTTCACTTCGCGCTCGATCTCGTCGATGCGCGCGACGTCGAACTTGCCGCGTCTGCGGTATTCGTCGGCGGCGGATTTTGGGATCGTGCCGAGTTCGGCCATCGCCTCCATGGCCAGCGTTTCGATCTCAAGCCAGATGCCGTAGCGGCTCTCAGGCTCCCAAATCGCCACCATGTCGGGGCGTGCATAACGCGGAATCATGGGCTGCGTTTAGCGCATTCCCTCTCCCCTGCGAAGCGGGGGAGAGGGGGCTGCTAGGCAACCCAATCGCGGCGCAAAGTGCGGCCGGAGATGAGAAAGAGCAGCGCGGCGAGGAGATAGCCGCAGACGCCGATCATCATCGACCAGCGCAGGCCCACCTCGACGCCGGCAGCGCAATGGGCGCCGCCGGCCGCATCCGCTTTCACGGCCTCCGTCGCGCACATGGCTGTGTCGAGGCTCCAGGCCGCGAGTTGGCCGTTGGCGAGATAATCTGAAAGCGCGCCGATGGCGGGCGGGCCCATGCCGTAACCGATCAGGTTGACGACGAAGAGCAGCACGGCGACGGCGGTAGCGCGCATGCGCGGTTCGACGACGCCTTGAGTCACCGCATACATCGGGCCGAGGTAGAAATAGTGCAGCATCGCCGCCGCGCTCAGCACCGGCATGGCGAGCCAGATATTCGGCATGAGGAACGAGATGAGATAAAGCGGCGTCGCGATCACAAAGCCGAGCGCCGGCAACCAGGAAAGAGCGGTTGGATGGCGCTTGGAGATGCGATCGGCGAGGAAGCCTGAGCTGAAGGTGCCCACCGCGGCGGCAAGGCCCAGCACAACGCCGACCAGCGTCGCGCCTTCGAACAGCGACATGTGGTGCGTGCGGATCATGAAGCTGGTGAGATATTGGCCGACGCCGTAGCTCACGAAGCTGGCGACCGCCGAGCCAAGGGCGACAAACCAGAAGGTGGGGCGTTTCGTCAGCGCCCCCAGCGCCGCCAAGAAGCTCGGCGTGTCGCCCTTAGGGGCGCTGCGCGGCGGTTCCTTCACAGTGAGTTTGACAAGCAGCGCGAGCGCAACGCCCGGCACGCCCAGCCAGATGAACGCTTCGCGCCAGCCTACATGGGTGGCGATCCAGCCGCCGCCGACAGCGGCGATCATCGAACCGATCGGAATGCCGAGCGCGTAGATCGAAAGCGCTGAAGCGCGACGCTCCGCCGGGAAATAATCCGAGATGACCGAGTTTGCCGGCGGCGTGCAGCCCGCTTCACCGATGGAAACGCCGACGCGCGCGGCAAACAACGTCGCGTAATTCACCGCAAACCCGCACGCGGCCGTCATCGCGCTCCAAATGCCAAGGCAGATGGCGAGGATGGTCATGCGGTTGTGGCGTTCGGCAAAGCGCGCGACCGGAATGCCCAGCAGCGTGTAGAGCACCGCGAAGGCGGGGCCGCCGAGAAGGCCCAGTTGGAAATCGGTCAGGCCAAATTCGGTTTTGATCGGCTCCTGGATGATGCCGACGACGACGCGATCGATGAAATTGAACGTATAGACGACAAGCAGCGCCCCGAGGACGTAGCCGCGATAACTCTTGCTGCCGTGGCCTTGAAAGCCAGGCGCTGTGGCGTCGGTCAATGCGTCCTCCCGCTTAGTCTTGGCTGGTCTTGTGGCGGGGCGGCGACGTTAGGTCAAACGCGAAGCGATTTCCGGAAGGTCACTAGACGTTCAACTTCCTCATAGCCGAGCGCGGCGTGAGCGCCTTGGCTCTGCGCGTTCTCAAGCTGCGTGTCCGAGCCGATCTCGGTGAAGTTGCGAAGGATCGCCCAGTGTTCGGCGCCTTCGACAAGCAGGCGCCCAGCTCCCTTGTGGCGCGCGTGCGGGGCGACGAACCAGGCTTCGATAAACGGAACCGGGGAAGAGGCGCAGCCTTCGGCGTAGGGGCGCAGATTGAGTTCAAGAAAGCCGCACGCGCCGCCATCGATGTCCGCGCAGATGAACACCGCCTCGGCCACTGGCGCGCCGGAGAAGTGCATCAGCGTTTCGTGCGCGAGGCGATCGGCGTCTTCGTCCGGCCAAAGCGCGGCGCGCATCGCCGCCCATGCGGTGCGATCGCGCGGTTCAAGCGGGCGGACTTTCATAGCAAACCCAGGCTCTTGAAGCTCTCGACGCGCTCGCGGCCGATGACGAGGTGATCGTGAACTTTGACGCTGATGGCCGCGGCGGCGTCGACGATGTCGCGCGTGATGGCGATGTCGGCGGCGCTGGGTTTTGGATCGCCGCTGGGATGGTTGTGCACCAAGATCACGGCGGCGGCGGAGAGTTCAAGCGCGCGCCGGGCGATTTCTCGGGGATAGACCGGCGCGTGGTCGACAGTGCCTTCGTTCATCACCTCATCGGCGATGAGCTGATTTTTGACATCGAGAAACAGCACGCGAAATTGTTCGCGCGGCGCGTGCGCCATCGCCATGCGGCAATAATTCACCAGCTGCGACCATGAGCCGATCACCGTGCGCTGCTTGAACTCGCCCTTGCTGGCGCGTTCGAAGAGCGCTTGCGCGGTTTTAAGATCGGCGGCGACGGCGGGGCCGGCGCCTTTGACTTCGGCGATGCGCTGCGCCGGCGCGGCGAGCACGGCGGCTAACGTGCCGAACTTGGTGAGGAGGGCCTTTGCGAGCGGCTTGGTGTCTTGGCGCGGGATGGTGCGAAAGAGAAAGAGTTCCAGCAGTTCATAGTCGGAGAGCGCAATGGGGCCGGCTTCCTCGAAACGCAGGCGCAAGCGCGCGCGGTGATCGTGGTAGTGCGGCTTGTCAGGTTTTGCGCGAGGCGTGGTGATCTTGAGCGGCGGGATCGCGCCGCCCAGTGCATCGGTGTTGAACGGGAAAAGCTCGCCGTCCGCAACGCGCGGCGCCGCCGCCTTCGGCTCACCGGTTTTGCCCGCGCGCCCCGCCATGAGCCGCCCCTAAGCGGTTGCGTTCAGCTTGTGAGGCTGGTCCAGCCCCGCAGGCGACTTGGTGAAGATCACGACGCCATCTTCCGTGACGCCGACGGAGTGTTCGTATTGAGAAGAAAGCGACTTGTCTTTCGTCACCGCCGTCCAGCCATCGTTCAGCACTTTCACCGCCGGCGCGCCCGCGTTGAGCATCGGCTCGACGGTGAAGATCATGCCGGGCTTCAGCACGTCGCCTTGGCCTGGTTTGCCGAAGTGGAGAACGTTCGGCGCATCGTGGAAGACGCGGCCCAAGCCATGGCCGCAGAATTCGCGCACGACAGAGGTGCGTTCGGCTTCGGCGAACGATTGAATGGCGTGGCCAAGGTCGCCGAGCCTCACGCCGGGCTTGATCGTGTTGATGCCGCGCATCATGGCTTCGTAGGTGATGTCCATCAGGCGCTGTGCTTTGCGCGGCACGTTCGGCCCGATGGCGTACATGCGGCTGGTGTCGCCGTGCCAGCCATCGACGATGACGGTGACGTCGATGTTGACGAT
>JADLHI010000284.1 GCA_020848895.1 Hyphomonadaceae bacterium | reverse complement strand
GGGGGGTCAGACCGGTTGCGAACGCTGGCGGAGATAAATCTCGCGGATAAGCAAGAACGCCACCAGTACGATGACAATCGCGGCGGCGGCTTGGCTGATGTCGATCTCCGGGGCAGACGGAACACCACCACCGCCACCGCCGCCGCCGCTGCCGCCAAAGCCATGACTGTGGCCGCCAAAGCCGTGATCATGGCCGTGGCCATGGTGATCCCTGTGCGGCTGTCGATGCAGGCTATGGCCCCGACGCGCGGAGGTCATCACCCAGAGTGTCACTTCAGCCGACGCTTGCTGCGTCGTTGCGACAAGAGCAGCGGCCGCCGCCGCCAAAGATTTCACGAGCTTGTTCACGCCCAACCCCATCCCAACGGGCCAAGTCGCACTTCTTGCGAACGGCCTTTTATGGACGAGATGATAGCAACGTCGCCGCGTTCGCTCCGCCGCAAACTTTGTTATCTTGATGTTATTGCACAGTATAATAGCAAGATGCGTAGCGCTTATTTCGTCGCGTTCGGATCGCCAAGCGGATCGGCGAGGCGATAACCAACGCCGGGTTCGGTGACGATCAGCGTCGGGTGCGTCGGGTCCTTCTCGACTTTTTGGCGCAGGTTGCCGATCAGCACGCGCACGAATTGCGTTTCGACAACGCTCTCTGGCCCCCACACCGCGGCGACGATTTGTTTGTGGGTGAGCACCGCGCCCGGGCGCTGGGTGAACGCACGCAGCAATTTCATTTCGCGCGGCGAGGCCCGAACAGCCTTGCCGGAGACCGTCATGCGGCGCGTGGTGAAATCGATCTCCAGATGGCCAATGCGCACGATGTCCGAAGGCGACGGCGCGCTGGCGCGCGTGCGCGTCACGACGCGCAGCCGCGCCATCAATTCGCCGATGCCAATCGGCTTGTTCACGAAATCGTTGGCGCCCATGTCGAGCGCCGCGATTTTCTCGTCTTCGCTGTCGCGCGCCGAAAGGACGATTACAGGCGTATCGGCCCATTCACGCACGCGGGCAATCAGCTCTTTTCCGTCCATATCGGGCAAGCCGAGATCAACGATCAGCACATCGAAGGCTTGCTGCGCGACCGCCTTCAGCGCTTCGCTCGCGGAACCGACGGATTCCACGTCATAGCCGGCGGCGACCAGACCCGGCCGCAAGGCCCGGACGATCTGAGGTTCGTCATCGACGACAAGAAGACGTGCGAGGTTCATGCGGTCACCAAATCAGCTTGCACCGGAAATACGAATTCAATGCGCAGACCACGGCCATCCCGCACCGGGCTCATTGCTCTGACTTCGCCCTTCATCGCCTCAACAAATCCCTTTGTAATCGCCAAGCCAAGACCGACGCCTTGGGTGTTACGCGAACTATCGAGACGATGAAACTTGTCGAAGATGCGGGCAAGGTCCGATTGCGGCACGCCCGGCCCCTCGTCTTCCACCCACATGCGGACCGAATTGGCGTTGTAATCGGCGCCGATATGGAGCTTGCCGTCGCCGGCATGCACCAGCGCGTTTTCTATGACGTTGACGAGCGCCTGTTCCAGCAGAAGCGGATCGACGAAGATCGACGGCACCGCCGCCGGAGCCGAGATCACGAACGAGTCCTCCGCGACGCGTTTGCTCAACCGGTGATGCACCGCCTCGATGGTTTCGAGCGGATCGATCCATTCGACGCGCGGCTTCACCACATTGGCCTCAAGGCGTGTCATGTTGAGGATGTTGCCGACGAACCGGTTGAGGCGCTCTGCCTCCTCTTCGATCGTGAGCAGCAAATCCGCCGATGTCGCCGGCGGGAACTGATCGCCAAAAGCACGGAGGCTGGAAGCCGACGTAAGGATAGTGGAAATCGGCGTGCGGAAATCGTGCGAAATTGAGGAGAGCAGCGCGGTGCGTAGCCGCTCGGTGGCGGCGAGCGTGTCCATCTCGACGCGACGCTGGAGCATGCGCGTGCGCTCGATCGCAACGCGCGCCAGTTCGGCCAAGAGCCGCACCGCGATCGCTTGCTCGGCGCCTTGTGCTTCGGTGCGCTTCCAGGCCAGAACCGCAACCCGCTCGCCTTCAGCGCTTACTTCTTCTCGTTGCCAGGGTGCTTCCGCGGTTGTAGGCGGCGCTGCTTCGCTATCCGCTTGATCGTAGACCATAACGTCCTGCGCGACGACGTCGCGCGCACCGGCGGCGAGCTTTTCGAGAGCCTCGCGTTCATTCGTGCATTCGGCCATGGAGCGGCTGACAGTAAAAAGGCCGGAGAGGACGCGCACTTGCTCGCGCGCGCGTTCGCGCTGGTCGTGCAGGTTTCCCGCCAGACCGCCGATCAGCACCGCCGCACCGATGAACACCAGCAAGGTGAAGACATCTTCGTAGCCGGCGAAGCCAAAGGTGTAGCGCGGTTCGACGAGGTAGAAATTGTAGGACAAGGCGGCGAACACCGCCGTCAGCAGTGCGACGCGCTGGCCGAACCAGATCGCGGCCAGGATGACGCTCAGCAGAAACGACATCGACGGCGCGCGAACGCCGAGCTCTGCTTCAAGCGTGGTGGCGAGAAGGCCGCTCAGCAGGCTGAGCACCGCGCCCGCGGCCAGGCCCACCCCGAAGCGCCGCCCCCTGCTCAAGCCTTCCCAGGATGAAGAAATTTGCGCCAGCATGTGACTATCCGGTTTGGGACGGATCGCGCCGAGCGCGCGCCTTAGCGCATGAACGCTTCCGTCAGTCGCGCCATTTGGGTGGTGACCGCATTGGCCGGCTCGTGCGCGCCTTGTTCGTACATCGTTTCGTCGAGACGGCGGACGCGTTCGAAAATAGCGCCGCCCCGGATGATAAGCGCCTTCAGCGCCTCCGGCAGTTCGTCGCTACCGGCAAAGCTCGTTGTCGGCTGCGGCTCCCGCGAGATGAGGCGGTATTTTTCGCTGGAAGCTTCCGCCAGCTGGATCTCACCGTCACGCACTGCGCGCTGGACCAAGAGCCAGGACGCCACCTGCATCAGGCGTGTCGTCAAGCGCATGCTTTCGCCGGCATAGGCGAGCGCGGCGGCGCGTGAGAGGCGCTTGGAGGCGGCGCGGCCGGGGCCATCGAGATAGGCGGCGGTTTCCTCAACCATCGCCATGCCTTCCTTGAAGGTGCGCTCGAAAAGCTCCGAACGGGCGAACTCGATCGCGCGCTTGGCGTCGAAAGACACCTTCAGAGGGGAAGTTTGGTTCGTATCGGTCATAGAGCTTTGAGGGTCGCAAGGCGCGGGCCGGTCATAATCGATAACGCGGCGCCATGGGTTAAGATGGGCGAGATCCGAATACGGAATCCGCGGCTTCCCGCTGGGCGCGCTTCTTTACGATTGCCTCTTCGCACTGGGCGATCTCGGCCTTCAGCTTTTGAATGCGAAATTCCAGCTCGTCGATCGAGGCGACCTCCAATTGCTGTTCCAGCGGGACCGCCTTCTTCACCGGCGGCGCAAAAGGATCGTCATCGACCATGTGCCATTCTCCTCTGAGACGAGTATAAGCGCAAAGCGATCTGAAGTTTAAGGGAGGCGCGCGTGCTTAAGCCGTCAACGATGCGCAGAGTTTTCCATGCGCCGGATAAGCCGCTCTCCCTGGTCAGCGACGATGTGCCGAAGGTCGGCGACCATGAGATCTTGATCCGCGTCGAGGCGGCGGGCGTGAACCGGCCGGACCTGGTGCAGCGCGCTGGGCTTTACCCGCCGCCGCCAGGGGCGTCGCCGGTGTTGGGCCTGGAGGTAGCGGGCGAGGTGGCTGAGGTCGGCCACGGCGTCGCGCGCTGGCATGTCGGCGATAAGGTCACGGCGCTGCTTGCGGGCGGCGGTTACGCTGAATACGCGACGGCGCATGAAGGCGCGGTGCTGCCGATCCCGGCAGGGCTTTCGATGGTCGAGGCCGCGGCGTTGCCGGAGACGGTGTTCACGGTGTGGGCCAACGTCTTCGAAGGCGGCGGGTTGAAGCAAGGCGAGACCCTGCTCGTGCATGGCGGCGCTTCGGGCATCGGCACGACGGCGATCCAGATGGCGAAGGCGTATGGCGCGCGCGTGCTGGCGACGGCTGGCGATGCGGCCAAGGCAAAGCTCTGTGAACAGCTCGGCGCGGATCGCGGCATCAATTATCGCACCGAGGACTGGGAAGCCGTGGTGCGCGATCTCGGCGGCGCAGATGTCGTGCTCGACATGGTTGGCGGGCCGTACGTGCAGAAAAATCTGGACGTGCTGAAGGATCAGGGGCGGATCGTGATGATCGCATTCCTGCAAGGGCCGACGGCACAGCTCAATCTCATGCGCATGATGCTGAAGCGGCTGACGCTGACCGGCTCGACGCTGCGCTCGCGCAGCGTCGAGGCAAAGGCGCGGATCGCGGCGCAGGTGGAACGCAATGTGTGGCCGTGGATCGCATCTGGGCGCGTGAAGCCGGTGATCGATAGCACCTTCCCGCTGACGGAGGCCGAGCAAGCGCATACGCGGCTGAACGGCGGCGCGCATGCAGGGAAAGTGGTGCTGACGACGTGACGCCCCGTACGCGCATCATGTACGTGGAGTGCAAGGCGGGTGGATTGAACGGTCAGGCTTGGATCGGCCGCGTGGCGTTCAATCGAACCGGCAAATCGCTCACCTATCGCGGCCGCACATTTCAAAGCCTCAAAGGGTCAGGCTTCAAAGCCAACTATTTTGATGTTGAGACCGGTGAAGAGTTTTGGATTTCGGGTCCGCGGCGGGATGGCGCTGATCGGCTCTATCCCACCAGCGCCTCACCGGTTCATGTCGATGATGATGTAGCTGAGGAATACTGGCGCGATATTCGAGGTTGCGACGCACCCAAAGCTTAACGCCCTCGCCGGCGTCTTGCCGGCCAACGCTAGTGCATGCCGGCGAGGCGCCGGCGGTCCATATTTAGTGCGCCCAGCCTGTCCAGCCTGGCCCTCGCACCACCTGGCCTGGCGTTGCGCCTGTGTGTTCGCCATCGCGCAGCACTTGCACGCCGTTGACGAACACGTCGCGGACGCCGGTTGAGTAGGCGTGCGGTTCGGCGAAGGTGGCGTGGTCGGAGATGGTGGCGGGATCGAATACGACGATATCGGCGTAGTAACCGGCTTGAAGCAACCCACGTTCGCGGATGGCGATCGATTGCGCCGGTAGGCTGGTGAGGCGGCGGATCGCTTCTTCGAGCGGCATCACATGGCGCTCGCGCACGTAGCGGCCGAGGAAGCGCGCGACGTTGCCGTAGGCGCGCGGGTGCGGATTGAATTGCAGGAACGCGCCCTCGGGCGCCATCGAACCAGCGTCTGAGCCGAGCATCGTGTAGGGCCAGCGCAGATTGCGTTCGAGGTTCTCCTCGCTCATCAGCACGTAGGCGGTGTCGACACGCGAATTATCTTCGATGACGAGATCGATGATGGTGTCTTCTGGGCTGGCGTGACGCGCTGCGGCGACTTGGGCCAGCGTTTGGCCCGTGTATTGGCGCAGCGCCGGGTTGCGGAAGCCGATGAGGATTACGTCCTCAGGGCCGCGCGTCAGCTGATAGAGGCTTTCCCAACCTTGCGCCGGCGCGCGCATTTCGGCGAGCACGCGCGCGCGGATTGCTGGATCGCGCAACCGCGCGACCCATGCATCATGTCCGCCTTCCTGCACCCAAGGCGGCATCGCCGCGTCCAGCCCAGTGGCGCCGGCGACGTAGGTGTAAACGTCGGCCGTAATGTCGAGGC
The DNA here is from genome assembly GCA_020848895.1 of Hyphomonadaceae bacterium. Classification (GTDB taxonomy): domain Bacteria; phylum Pseudomonadota; class Alphaproteobacteria; order Caulobacterales; family Aquidulcibacteraceae; genus Vitreimonas. The sequence goes on along the minus strand of JADLHI010000284.1, from coordinate 662 downwards.
CTTCGGCGCGCGCGGCGTCAAGGCGCGCGAGGCCCGCTTCAGACAAATGCCAATTGGCTTCGCCAGCTGGCTTCAGATGATAGACCTGCGCGCGGGCGCCGGTGGCGCGGGCGATGCTGATGAGTTCATCAAGCGCTTCAAGATAGTGATCGCCTTCGGAGCGGATGTGCGAAATGTAGCCGCCATTGTATTCACGCGCGGCGGCGACGAGCGCGATGAGTTCGTCCGTGTGGGCGTAGAACGCCGGCGCGTAGATGAGCGACGACCCGACGCCGAGCGCGCCATCGCGCATCGCTTGGCGGACTAGATCTTGCATGCGCGCGAGTTCTTCCGGCGTAGGTGGACGGTCGGCGTAACCGACTTCGTGAATGCGGACGGTGGTGGCGCCGACATAGCTGGCGACATTGGTGGAGATGCCGCGGGTGACGAGATAGTCGAGATAGTCCGCGAGCGTCGTCCAAGTCGGATCGTAATGGATGTAGCTTTGCTGGCGGATCATCTCGGCGCGCATGGCTTCGTTGAGCGGGCCCATGGACTCGCCCTCGCCCATCACTTCCAGCGTCACGCCCTGGCGAATGTCGCTTTGCGAGTGGCCATCCTCGATGAGCGATTCCGTCGACCAACTCAGCATGTTGATGAAGCCCGGCGATACCGCCAAGCCG
>JADLHI010000283.1 GCA_020848895.1 Hyphomonadaceae bacterium | reverse complement strand
GATGCGACGGCGGAAGCGGAGATGATCGATTTCCGTGGCTATGCTTACACGCGCGACGTCTCAGCAATCTCCGGCGCGTTGGCGACGACGTACGATCCTTCGACGCCGCAGATTTGGCATGTGCCGTTTCGCAATAAGGTGAAGGCCTCGCTTGTCGTGCCGGCGCCGCGCGGAGGCTATGCGATCCCTGTTGGTTGGGCCGACATTGTCGGCGCGAAGCTTGAACATCATGGCGTGAGGTTCAGTGCGCTTGAGGACGCGCGGCGCATCGATCGCGCGGAGGTGTTTCGCGCGACGCATGTGCGCTTCTCGGCGGGACCTTTCGAAGGACGCATGCAGGCGACAGTCGATGGCGCCTGGAGTGAGGAAGCTGTTGAACTTGGCGCGGGGTCGCTGATCGTACCGATCACGCAGGCGCTCTCACGCTTGGCGATGGCGCTGCTGGAACCGCAGGCGCCGGATTCGTTGCTGGCATGGGGCTTCTTCAATGCTTGCTTTGAGCAGAAGGAAGCGGTCGAGCCGTATGTCGCCGAGGCGATCGCGCGGGATATGTTGGCGAACGACATGAACTTGCGCACGGCGTTCAATCGGCGACTGGCCGAGGATGCAGCGTTCGCGGCGAGCGCGGACGCGCGGCTTGAGTTTTTCCTGCGCCGGCATGCGTCGTGGGATGATCAGTACATGCGCTATCCGGTAGTGCGCGTTTAGACGTGCGTACTTGGACCGCCGGCGCTCCAAGGGTTGTGAGAATGTCGTGCTCAGAGTGACAGCGCGTCCGCGAGCGGACGCGTATCTTCATCGCACGGTCTCCTTGTTTGGCACCGAGACTTCGCGGGCTTTCGGCTCGGCTTTGAACTTTGGCTTGGGCAGGAGGCGGAAGCGGGATTGGCACCAGGCGAAGTCGATGCCGATATCGAGCAACGCGTCGGAGCGGCCGCATGGGCACGCGAACTCCATGACTGCGCCGACAATGTAGGTCTCGCCGGCGACCAACGGGACGGCTTCGCCGGTCATGTGGTTGGGCGCGGCGTTGACGCACAGAACCAGATCGCCGGGGCCGACAGCGTCGCTCATGACTCTTGATCCAAAGCTTCGGGTGGAGTTTAGGACTGATGCGTCAGAGGGCAACCTGTCCCTTCTCCTGGTTAAGGAGAAGGTGTCCGCGCAGCGGACGGATGAGGTTTGCCGTTGCCAGAAGTGTTCAGCGCTAGGTTCTGCCGGCGCCGGCAAACCTCACCCGTCGTTCGCTTTGCTCACTGACACCCTCTCCCTAACCGGGAGAGGGGCAGCGCTGCACTCAGTCCATCAAACGTTGCATCAGATACGTGTATTCCAGCGAGCGCCTTCTGGCGGCTTCGTTGAGGTTGGCGGCGGCGGCGTGGCCGCCGTCGATGTTTTCGTAATAGAGAACCGGCATGCCGAGTTCGAGCATGCGGGCGACGTATTTGCGTGCGTGGCCGGGATGGACGCGGTCGTCCTTGGTTGAGGTGACGACCAGCGGCATCGGGAAATCATCGCGCCGGCGCAGGTTTTGGTAGGGCGAGATGGTTTCAAGGAAGGCGCGCTCTTCGGGGTTGGAGGGCGAGCCGTATTCCTCCACCCAGGAGGCGCCGGCGAGCAGTTGATCGTAGCGCAGCATGTCTAGAAGCGGCACTTGCACGACGGCGGCGTTGATCATCTCTGGGTGCTGATTGAGCATGACGCCCATCAGCAAGCCGCCGTTGGAACCGCCCATGATGCCGAGACGGCGTGGGCTGGTGATGCGGCGGTCAACCAGATCGCGTTCGACGGCGTAGAAGTCATCGTAGATGACTTGGCGATGGGTGCGCAGGCCCGCTTGGTGCCACGCGGGGCCGAACTCGCCGCCGCCGCGGATGTTAGCAAGGACATAAACGCCGCCGCGATCGAGCCAGAGCTTGCCGACGTTCGGGCTGTAGGCCGGCGTATAGGAAGCTTGGAAACCGCCATAGGCGTAGAGCAGTGTTGGGTTCTGGCCGTTGAAGGGCATGTCGCGGCGGCGCAGCACGAAATAGGGCACGCGCGTGCCATCGCGGCTGACGGCTTCGTATTGCTCCGACACATAAGGGGAAGCATCAAACTGCGCCGGCAGAGAGCGTAGAGCGCGGGCGCGTGTCGCGCGATTGTCGAGAGCGTAGAGTGTTGAGGGGGTCAAGAAGTCCTCGAACACGGCGAAGGCCTGGCTCTCGGTTGGTGAAGAACCGGCCATGCCGACCGAGCCATTTTCAGGCAACGCAATCGTGGTCGTAGACCAGTCAGCGCCATTGCGGGCGATGCGTAGGAGACGCCCGCGCACGTTCTCGTAGCCGGCGACGATGATCGCATCGTGGGTGATCGAAACGCCTTCGATGGATTGGCGCGGGTTGGGTGCGAAGAGAACGGTGACGTTTGGGTTTTCGCTGCCGGTTTCGCTGAGCGGATAGGCGATCAGCGCGCCCTGCGGATGGCCGCGCCAGGCTTCCTGCAGGGTGGCGATCAGGTAGCCTTGATAGATGCCAGCGATTGAGGATTTCGGCGGCAGCGTGATTTGCTGTGGCTGGGCGCCGTCAAGACGGAAGTTGGTGGATTCGAAGAAGGTGGTGGCGCGCACAGCGATGGGGATGCGGCGGCCGTCAGTGCCTTGCAGGACGCCGCCGAAGACGCCGACGTCGGTGGCTGCGCCGCGCATGATCTCAGTGGCGGAGGCGAGCGGCGTGCCGCGCGTCCAGCGCTTGACGACGAACGGATAGCCGCTCTCCGTCATCGTTCCAGGCCCCCAATCGGTGGCGACGAGCAGCGTGTTGCGGTCGAGCCAGGTCACGCCGGATTTGGCTTCGGGGACGACGAAGCCGTTACGCACGAAGCTGCGCGTGGCCATGTCGTATTCACGATAGGTGGTGGCGTCCTTTCCGCCGTCGGAAAGGGCGACGAGGCAGAGCGTTGTCTCTTCGAGGCAATCGATGCCTTTGAACACCCAGTTGGCGTTTTCGGCGGTGGCGATGGCGTCGATGTCGAGCACGGTCTCCCATTGCGGGGCGCCGTCGCGTGCGAAGGCGGCGAGGCGGGCGCGGCGATAGATGCCGCGGACGTGCGCTTCGTCTTGCCAGAAGTTATAGTAATAGCCTTCGAAGATGCCGCCGAGCGGCAGGCGGTCGCGGCTGTTGGCGAGCGCGGTGGCGTCAGCCAGCAATTGCGGATAGCGGGGATCGTTTTCAAGTTGCGGCAGCGAGCGCGCGTTTTGCTCGCGCACCCAGGTCAGCGCCCGCTCGCCTTCGACGTCTTCCAGCCACAGGTAAGGGTCTTCGGCTGTCATGGCGGGCGTCGTCTCCGTATTGGCGGCGGTGGCGCCGCCGGGCGCGCTGGCGCACGCGGCAAGAGCGAACGCTGTCGCGGCAAGAATGGCTAAACGCATGGAAAGGTCGCTCAATCCCCGATTTTGAGGCGCACCCAAGCAGATTGCGGCGGGCCGGGAAAGGGCTACGCGACGCATGGCGGCGCCATGGCGCGCTAGAGCGAAACAGCTTACATTGAGGGGCGATGCGCTATTTCAAAATGAACGGCTGCGGCAACGACTTCGTCATCATTGACGCACGCTCGCGCGGGTCATTGCCGCTATCGGTGGCGCAAGCGCAGGCGATCGCGGACCGCGAGACAGGGCTTGGCTGCGATCAGGTGATTGCGCTGGAACGCTCAATCCGCGGCGATGCGTACATGCGCATCTGGAATGCGAACGGCGGTGAAGTCGATGCGTGCGGCAACGCCACGCGCTGTGTGGCGTGGCTGCTGATGGAAGAAGGCGGGGCCGCCTCGCGCCGGATCGAAACGCCGGCGGGCATGCTCTATGCGGAGCGGCGCGGCGAGAAGCTGATCACCGTCGATATGGGTTCGCCGCTGTTGCGCTGGGAAGAGATTCCGATCTCGAAGCCGATGGATACGGTGCAGCTCGATTTCGAAGCGGGCGGCTTCAGCGGCCCCGGCGCGGTGAACATGGGCAACCCGCATGTGGTGTTCTTCGTGAACGATGTGCGCGCCGTGCCGATCGAGAGCTTGGGACCGAAGGTGGAGCACGATCCACTCTTCCCGCAGCGGGTGAATGTGGGTTTTGCCGAGGTGCGCTCGCCCGAGCAGATTCGTCTGCGAGTGTGGGAGCGCGGCGCGGGGCTGACCAAGGCTTGCGGCACCGGCGCGTGCGCGGCGGTGGTGGCGGCGCATCGCCAGGGGCGAACGGGACGCAAGGTAGAAGTTCTGGCCGATGGCGGTTCACTGGAGATTGAATGGCGCGCCGGCGACGACAGGGTACTGATGACAGGGCCGATTGAGCTGGAAGCCACGGGGGAATTGTCCGCCGCATGAAAAGAGCCATCGCCTGCCTGATGCTTGTGGCCGCGTGCGCGACCGCGCCGGCGGACACACCGCCGGACCAGCAGTTGCGCGGCTGTTGGATCAATCGCGATGTTGGCGCGACGACGATGCGCTGGCTTCCCGATCGCAATCGCCCGAACGTGTTGGCTGGGTCGCGGCTTGTGTATCGCCAGTCGGGACCGCCGGTTGCGACGCGGTTCACGCTGGAGCCTTCCGACCAAGGGCATTCGCTCTGTGAACTCGATGCCGCGGGCGCGGCGACGGAATGCTGGCGCGTGGCGCGCGGCGAAGGCGGTTCGCTTGAGGGCGGCCGCGCGTTTATCGATGCGCACGGGGAGCGTTTGCGGATCACGGTCGCCGGCGATGGCCCCGAGCGGGTGATTTTCCAAGGCCGCCGGGACGGCTGCGATTGATCAGCGGATTCGATCACGTCGTCATTGCGGTGCGCGATATCGCCGTGGGCGTATCGGCGTATGAGACGCTGCTTGGCGACAAAGCATCGGAGGTTGCGATCCGCGACGATGTGGCGACGGCGTCGATCGCCACGAGCAATCTTTCGGTCGAGCTTATGGCGCCGGTTGGGCCGGGCGCGGCGCGTTTGCGTGCGGCGCTCGAAGATGGCGGCGAAGGGTTGAAGAGCTTGGTGTTGGCGACAGGCGACATCGAGCGCATGCGCACGCGATGCGACCGGGTGGGGCTGGCGCCTGAGGCTATTGTCGAAGGTGAGAGCGGGCGCAGCTTTCGGGCCAACACCGAGCGGACGCACGGCGTGCGTCTCTTCTTCATGCGCCGCCATGAGCCGCAGGCGCGGCCAAGCGGCGCCGTCTCCGGGCTGGATCATATCGTGATCCGCACCCCCGATGCTGAACGCGCGGCGGCTCTTTATGGCGCGCGGCTGGGGCTCGACATGCGGCTTGACCGGCAGGTCATGGAGCGGCGGCTGATGTTCTTTCGCTGCGGCGAGGCGATTGTGGAGATCGTCCATGACGACACGCTGACGGGCGCCGACCGATTGTGGGGTCTGTCGTGGCGTGTCGCCGATGCGGATGCGGCGCGCGCAAGGCTGGACCAAGCGGGCGTGTCGGTTTCGGATGTGCGGACCGGGATGAAACCCGGAACACGCGTCTTTACCGTGCGCGATCAAAGCTGTGGCGTGCCCACGCTGATGATCGAAGCTTCGCGAAAGCACGATTGATCCCGCCGCCGCCTGGGGGCATGCTCAGCGCGAGACGGGGGAATGACATGTCCGATAAACAGGCTCTGAACGCCACTTTCTTCGCTTTTCGCAAGCGCGAAAAGGCTGCGCTGTTGCCGACCACGCTGGCGTTTGCGGTGATCGTCCTCGCGATGGGCGCGGTGTTCACGGCGCTGAACTGGCAAGCGTTCGTCGATTACATGAATTGGGTCGCGAGCATCAGCGCCTCGAACGCCAACTCGGCGGCGGCCGGCGTGCCGCCATCGATGGATGCGATGATGCCGCCACAGAGCGTGATGTCGATCATGCCGGCGTATTTTCTGTTCTTGCTTGGCTACTACATTCTACTGGCCGCGTATGAAGCTGCCTGCCTGCGCTGGATGATTCATGGCGAGACAGGCGGACTGTTCGGCTTGTCGCTCGGCGCGGACACGTGGCGTGTCTATTTCAGCTATTGGATTTGGTTCCTGCTGCTGATCGCGTTCTACATCGTATGCGCGATCGTTGCCGGCGGTGCGATGGCCTCGGTCTTCATGGGCATGCAAGGCGGCGGCGAACCTTCGCCCGCCGCTGTCATCATACCCTTGGTGCTTGGGCTGCTCGTGGTGCTGGCGCTGATCTATTTTTCCGTGCGTTTGGCGCCGGCCGCGGCGACGTCGGTCGCGCGGCGGAAGTTTGCGTTCTTCGATGCGTGGAAAGTATCGAAGGGCCGCTTCTGGGGATTGCTCGGGGCGTTCGTGCTGCTGTTCTTGATGTTCATGGTGTTCGTGATCGCCGTCGAAGTGGCTTTCGGCGTGATGGTCGGCATGACGGCGATGAACAGTGTCGGCCAAGCCGAACCGCAGAGCGCGGAAGAAGCGTTCCGCGCGTTTGCGACGCCGCAATACATGGCGGGCATTGTCGCGCTCATCGTGGCGATCACGATCGCGTCGTTCCTGTTCTACATAGCGCTTTTTGGCGT
>JADLHI010000282.1 GCA_020848895.1 Hyphomonadaceae bacterium | reverse complement strand
CGCCAGTGCTGCCAACGCCGGGGCCGATCATCGGCTTCATGCAGTGGAGCACGCGCGCCGTTGGCGCCATCCTGCTGATTTCCATCGTCGCGGGCATCGCGACAGATCCGTTCGCGATGTACCATTTTCAACGGTTTTCGCTGTATTCGCTGCCGGCGAACGTTCTTGCCGAACCAATCCTTTCGTTCCTGGTGGCGCCTGCCGCTGTCGTCGCGGCCGTACTCGCGCCGTTTGGCCTCGCGGATGCGCCGCTCGCAGTCATGGCCAGCGCGCTCGACCTGATCGCCGCCATCGGCCAGACGTTTGGCGAGCGGCCTGAGGCCGTTCAAGCGGTGTCGAAGCCGCCGGACGTCGCTTTCATTCTCTGCGTTGCAGCGCTTTTGTGCGCTTGTCTGTGGCGTGGGGCGTTACGTTGGCTCGGCGTGCCGTTGCTTGTCGCCAGCATCGCTGTTTATGTCAGCGCGCCGCAACCGGTTGCCGCGTTCGATAGCGATCTTCGCGCCGTCTATGTTCGCGACAGCGACCGCTGGACGCTTCTCAGCACCGCCAGGCGATCGACGTATGTGCGCGACAGGTTGGGGGCCACGCTCGGCCTTTCGCCAGCTGAGATCGAACGCCTGGCGCCCGCCGAGACGTGCGGTGACTCAGCGTGCCGCTGGGAAACGCCAGCGCGTGCAATCATCCTGGTGCGCGAGGCGCCAGCGCTCGAACAAGCCTGCGTTGGCGGCGCAATCGTCATCGCTCAAGCCGAAACGCCAGCCGACTACGCCGCCCGCTGTCAGCTTGCGGCGCTGATCGCGCCACAGAGCATTGCGCAGCTAGGCGGCGCGATCATTACAGAGACACCGCTCGGCCCGCGCATCGCGCGCGCCTGGCCAGCAGCCACCCACCGTCCGTGGACGCCTCAAGCCAGAAATGCAGAGGGCGAGTGAGCGCAGCGCTTACGAATAGCGGCGGATCATCGCCACGAGCTTGCCTTGTACGCGCACGCGATCGGGACCAAAAATCCGCGTCTCGTACGCCGGGTTCGCAGCTTCGAGCGCGACCGAATTGCCGCGCTTACGCAGCCGCTTCAGCGTCGCTTCTTCGTTATCGACCAGCGCCACGACGATATCGCCGCTATCGGCCGTCTCGGAGCGCTTAATGATCACGACATCGCCGTCCAGAATGCCGGCCTGGATCATCGAGTCGCCGCGTACTTCGAGTGCGAAGTGATCGCCCGATCCCAACAAATCTTCCGGCGGCGTGATGCGGCCGACTTCGGACTGGATCGCTTCGATCGGCACGCCGGCCGCGATTTGCCCCAGGATCGGAATACTATGGCCGCTGGCGCCATTGCCGCGGCCGTCGCCGACCACGGACGGGCGGAACGATTGGCGGCCCTTGGGCGGCGCCGCGGTGGCGGCGCTATCGGGCATCTTCAGCACTTCCAGCGCCCGCGCCCGGTGGGGCAGACGGCGCAGAAAACCGCGCTCCTCAAGCGCCGTGATCAGCCGGTGGATGCCGGACTTGGACGCCAGATCTAGCGCTTCCTTCATCTCGTCGAACGAGGGCGAAACGCCTGTCTCTTTGATCCGCTCGTGGATGTAGAGCAGCAGTTCTTTTTGTTTCGCTGTCAGCATGACTTGGGACCAAATAGTGAACGATATGGTGTTCTATATCCGTTCCAAGCGGCCGGTCAAGTCCAGTTTAGTTAACGGCCAAGTAGTGCGCGCGTCGCTGCTTCAACATCATCTTGGCGCATCAGACTTTCGCCCACGAGAAACGCGCGCGCGCCAGCGGCGGTGAGGCGCGCGATGTCGGCGTGCGTGGAGATGCCGGATTCGGAGACGAGAAGCACAGCTTCGGGCGCCATCGCCGCCAAGCGTTCGGTGACGGCAAGATCGGTCTCGAATGTGGCAAGCGATCGATTGTTCACACCGATCAGTTTGAAACCGAGCTTAAGCGCTCGCGTCATCTCGCTTTCATCGTGCACTTCGGCAAGCGCATCCATTCCGAATGCGTCGGCCGCGTCGTGAAGATCCGAGGCGAGCGCATCATCGACCGCCGCCATGATGATGAGAACCGCATCGGCGCCGAACGCTCTGCTTTCCACGACCTGCCACTCATCGATCATGAAATCCTTGCGCAACGCCGGCAGGTCGCACGCCTTGCGCGCAGCTATCAAATAATCTTCGTGACCTTGGAAGCTTGGCGCATCGGTGAGCACAGATAGGCAAGCGGCGCCGCCTTCATCGTAAGCGCGCGCCAGAGTCGCTGGATCGAAATCCTCGCGAATAAGCCCCTTCGACGGACTGGCTTTCTTGATCTCCGCGATCAGGGCTGGGCCTTGCGTTTCCAGCAGATGCTCGACGAATCCGCGCGCCGGGCCTTGCCGGCGAATGGCGCCATCCAGCTGGGATTGTGAGCGCCTGGCCTTGCGCGCCGCCACCTCGTCGCGCTTGTAGGCGATAATTCGTTCCAGCACGCTCACGCTGCGCTCCGCGTTACATCCACCAGCTTGTTCAGCGCGCCGCGCGCCGCACCGCTGTCCAGCGAGTGCTCCGCCATCGGCCACGCCTCGACCACATCGATAGCCTTGCCGGCCACGACAAGAGCGGCCGCCGCATTCAGGACCACCGCGGCGCGAT
>JADLHI010000281.1 GCA_020848895.1 Hyphomonadaceae bacterium | reverse complement strand
TTTCCTCAGAGTTTCATTGCCTGCAGATAGAACCCATGCGCGCTACCGTCCTTTCAGCTCTCCTCGTCATGGCCGCTGCCAGTTCCGCTCAGGCGCAAACTGCGCCCAGAATCTTCTATCCGGCGGCGGCGCAGACGCAGGGCATAGGTGGAGAAGCGACGGTTGAATGCCTCGTCGGCGACAACGGGCGCCTTGCCTGTGAAACAATCGAAGAAACTCCCGCCAATATGGGCTTTGGCGCCGCCGCGCTTCGTATGTGCGAGGACTTGCGTGTTGCGCCGCGCACACGCGATGGCTTTTCCACGGCGGGCGGCCGGCTGCGTCGCACGTTTGTTTTCGAACCCGGTCCGCCACCCGCCGTCACAAGCAGATAGCCGCGGCGGTCTTGAAGCGCTGTGGTCGCCAACCACAGAGATGCCGCCTTTTCAGCGCCGCGCTCAAAGGGCACACTTCGCCCATGCGCAGCCATCTCTTCGCATTGGCGCTGGTCTTAGGCCTGCCCAGCGCCGCACAGGCGCAACAGGAGGCGGCTTCGCACTATCCCTCGGTAGCGGCGCAGCAGCTTGTCAGTGGCCGCGTCACGCTTGCGTGCGTCATTGGCGAAAGCGGACGCTTGGCCTGCGAGGTCGAGGAGGAGGCGCCGCTCTACTGGGAGTTCGGCCAGGCCGCGCTCGCGATTTCGACCGAATGGCGCGTGTCGCAACGCACGCTTACCGGTGAATCAACGCTCGGCGGACGCTTACGCCGCACATTGGTGTTCGAGCCCGGTCCGCCGCCGCACATCCGCCACGTGCGGCCGCCGCGCCGCTAGGCGCGAACGCCCACGCCCAAAGCCGCAAAGCACTCTTCGATCGAATGCGTGTCGAACACCGTGTCGCGGTAAGACGCCGGCGTCAGGTTCGCATCCACTGTGTGCTGCATCAGCGTGAAGAACGGCGCCCAGAAACCGTCCTCGGACAAGAACACGATCGGCTTGCGATGCAGATCGAGCCGGCGCCAAGACAACGTCTCCACCGCCTCCTCAAGCGTGCCGATGCCGCCCGGCAGCACCACGAACGCGTCGCTCTCTTCGAACATGATGTGCTTGCGCTCGTGCATGGTGTCGACCATGCGGTGCGGCACGTCCTGGTAAGTGATCTCGCGCCGCTCCAAGAAGCGCGGCATGATGCCGAGCACGTCGCCGCCGGCTTCATGGGTCGCCTTCGCGACGCGGCCCATCAGTCCAACGGCGCCGCCGCCATAAACCAACCGCAACCCGCGCGCCGCCATAGCCGCGCCGAACCGCGTCGCCAAATCCAGATACTCAGGCTTGGTCGTGTTGGACGAGCCGCAATAAACGCAGACAGAGCGGACGGGAGGGGGCATGGAGCTGGAATCAGCCATGGGCATTGAACAGGTTTAGCCAACCAAGCGGCATTGCGGGGAAAATTCCCCATGCCTAAGTGGTCCCTTCAAGGATTGTTCCAAATGGCGCGTGGTGAAGGCAGGACAGTGTCGAAGGCGGAACCAGCCGCCGATGTCGCGCCGCCGCTGACGCGCACCATTGCCCAACTCCTTAGTTTGATTGGCGGATTGCACGATAAGGGCGTGCGCCTGCGGCTCGCGGTTGCGTTCGTGCTGACGCTGGTGAGCAAAGTCCTCGCCGTGGTTTCGCCGCTGGTTCTGGCCGATGGCATCAACGCGCTCTCCGCTGGCGACGCCTCGGGCGCGCTGGCGACGTTCCTGGGCCTCGCCGGCTTCTGGGGCGCGCTGCGCTTTGCCTCCACAGCCGGCCCGCAGATCCGCGACGCCATCTTCCAGCCCGTGAGCGAACAAGCGCAGCGCCGCGCCGGCACGCGCGTATTTGCCCACGTCCACAATCTTTCAGTTCGCTTCCATCAATCCAAGCGCACCGGCGCTGTCTATCGCACCATTGAGCGCGGTATCCGCGCCATCGACTTCCTGCTGCGCTTCCTCGCCTTCAACATCGCGCCGACAATCATCGAATTGTTGCTCGCCGCCGGTGTTCTTGGCTTCAAGTACGGCTGGATGTTCTCGGGCATCGCCGCGGGGACGGTGATCGTCTACGCCTGGGCCACGTTCGGCGTCACCGAATGGCGCCTGAAATATCGCCGCGACATGAACGAGGCCGACACCGAAGCCGCCGGCCGCGCCGTCGACTCGCTGCTCAACTTCGAAACCGTAAAGAGCTTTGCCGCCGAACAGCGCGAAAGCGAGCGCTACGACCGCGCGCTCTCATCCTACGCCACCGCCGCCGTACGCGCCTACACGTCGCTCGTGATGCTCAACATCGCCCAGGGCTTCATCATGACGGTCGGCCTTGTCGCCATGGTTGTCGGCGCCGGCTGGCTGGTCGCGCGCGGCCCGATGGGGCCGGGGGACATCACCGCCGTCATCCTCATCATGACCAACCTCTATGCGCCGCTGAACATCCTTGGCTTCGCCTACCGCGAAATCAAACAAACCAGCATCGACATGGAGAAGATGTTCGCGCTGCTCGATGAAAAGCCCGATGTCGCCGATGCGCCAAACGCACCTGAACTCAAAGCAACGCGCGGCGAAGTCGTGTTCGACGCCGTCGGCTTCGCGCATGAAGGCAGGGACATGGGCCTCGAAGCCGTCAGCTTCACCGCGCCCGCCGGCAAGACCACCGCCATTGTCGGCCCCTCGGGCGCCGGCAAATCGACGGTGCTGAAGCTGCTCTATCGCTTCTACGATCCCAGCGAAGGGGCGGTCCGCATTGACGGCCAAAACTTGCGCGATGTGACGCAACGTTCGCTCCGCAGCGCGCTTGGTCTCGTCCCGCAAGACGTCGTGCTCTTCAACGATACGATCCGCTACAATATTGGCTACGGCAAACCCGAAGCCACGCAAGCAGAGCTGAACGAAGCCGCCCGCAGCGCCCAATTGCTCGATTTCATTGAAGCGCTGCCGCAAGGCTGGGATACGCGCGTCGGCGAGCGTGGCCTCAAACTCAGCGGCGGCGAAAAGCAACGCGTCGGCATCGCCCGCGTCGTGTTGAAAAACCCAGCGATCCTCATCCTCGATGAAGCCACATCGTCCCTCGATTCGGCCACCGAATCTGACGTCCAAGCCGCGCTCGAAACCGCATCGCGCGGCCGCACCACGCTCGTCGTCGCCCACCGCCTCTCAACCATCGCCGACGCCGATCAAATCGTCGTCCTGGAAGCCGGCCGCATCGTCGAACGCGGCACACACGCCGCCCTCATCGCCAAAGACGGCCTCTACGCCAGCCTATGGAAACACCAAGCCGAAGAGCCTGAGACAGTGGCGGCGGC
>JADLHI010000280.1 GCA_020848895.1 Hyphomonadaceae bacterium | reverse complement strand
GGCGGCGCCAATCTCAATCTAGTGATGGAGGATGGTGGCGGCGTTGCGAATCTTGGCCGGCGCCAATTGTTCGCCGCTTGCGAGATGGACGGAATGGATCACCGCCTGAATCTCGGCGCGCCAGAAATCGAGAAATTTGTGGATGCGCGGGTAGGACGGCGCGAGATCGAGGGTTTGCCAGATGAAGCTCTGCAGCAACGTCGGGTGGTCGGGCATGTAGTAGAGCACCTCGGCTGTCGCCAAGCGCCAGCCTCTTAACCGTAAGGCGAACTCATCCGTCTCCATGCGGCCTCCGAAAGCCACGCGCAGCGCAAGAGTGCCGCGGGACTGCTTAATCGAGGCTGAAGCGATGCGGTTCCACGGTCAACGAAGCACAACCGCCAGCACTGAGATTAGCAACGCGCTGGCGCGGCTGCTCAGCGGCGTTCGCCTTCGATCGCCTTCGCCTTCACCATACGCTGCGAAGCGAAATAGCACGCCAGATAACCCAGCATGATCGGCGGCGCGCCAATCGCGGCCGGCACGAACGGCGAGCCGTTGCCAGAGCCAAGCGCAATCGCGGTCATGATCAAGGTTAGCGGAAAGCCAACGCCGAGCAGGAAGAAGCCGGCGATGGTGAGCAACCTTGCTTCAGCGCGGAGCGCGGCTGGATTGGGACGGTGTGCGGCCATGCCAAGCGCGGTGCGAAAATCGCGCCACTCGCGAAACACGCGGTGAGCGCATGGTTGGCGTTGCGCGCGCGCACCACGCTCACGTGCTTGTGTTGCAGGAAAAACGCGCTTTCCATCATCTGACGTTAAGGCGGAGGAACTATAACCACATGTGAGGCGTCCCTCACGCAGAACGCAAAAGAAGACGCACTGGTATGGCATTTTCGGATCTACTGACCGCTGACGAGGCAGAACTCGCAGAGCACTACCCGAACCGGGCCGAACACACGGCCGACGGGATTGTGCACGCGGTCGGCATCCTCGCCGCGCTCGTTGGCGGCGGACTTCTTGTAGCGGTTTCCTTGGTTAATCGCGGCGTGCCGATGGCGACCGCCGGCGCGATCTACGCCATGTGCCTGATGGCGATGCTCGCCGCTTCGGCCGTTTACAACCTCACCCGCCCTTCCCGATATCGCCGGGTTTTGCGCCGCATCGATGAAGCGGCGATCTTTCTGATGATCGCGGGTTCTTACACGCCGTTCACAATCAAGCTGCTGCCGCCCGAATTCGCGGTGGCGGTGACTGTCGCGATCTGGGTGGCGGCGCTCGCGGGGGCAGCGGGCAAGGTCTTCTACCCGAAGCTCTCGGACCGCGCCTGGTGCTTCATCTATCTCGCGTTTGGCTGGCTTGCGGTGCTGGTGCTTGGCCCGGTGGTGCCGTCGCTGCCGCCGCTGGCGATCGCGATGCTGGTCGTGGCCGGAGTCACCTATTCAGGCGGCGTGTTGCTTTATCTCAACCACGCCATCCCCTTCCGCCGCGCGCTCTGGCATGCGTGCGTCATTATCGGCGCTGCCGGTCACTATGGCGCGGTAATGATCGGGCTCATCCTGAGCTAGCCGAAACGCTGCGCCAACGCTTCGAGCGCGGCGCCATGGATCGCGTCGGTGGCGACGTTGCTTGCCACCGGGTGAGAGCCGAATTTCGCCATCACCAGATTGAGCCCGGGGCAGATCAGCATGCGCTGGCCGCGCACGCCGAGCGTCCAGATCGAGCCAAAGCGATCGTGCGTGCACCAATACTGGCTCTTGTACGACCAGCCGGGGCGCGTCTCCATGTTGGCGCGCGCAAAGGCTTCGCGGTCACCGCCGGCGACGATCGAGGCGATCGCTTCCGCCGGGAAGACTTGGCGCGAGCCCACGCGGCCACCGCGCCGCAAGGCTTCGCCAAAACGCGCGAAATCGCGCAGTGTGACGTTGAGACCCATGCTGGCGATTTCCATGCCGCCTGCGTCGATGGTGAAGTACGCCGCACCCTCCGCGCCGATATTGGCGTAGATTTCTTCCGCATAGAGCTGAGAGAGCGATTTGTTCGCGGCACGCTGAACGATCCAGCCGAGCAAGTCGGTGCTGGCTGAGCGATATGCAAAGGTGTGGCCGGGCGGATGATCGCGGACGGCGAGCGTTTGCAGCGATGCATAGGCGCCGCGCGGCGGGTTGGCCGGATCGTGCGGCGAAAGACCCATCTGGTAGGCGTGCCGATAAATGTCCGCCGTGAAATCGGTGTAGTCCTCGCTGAAATGCACGCCGTCGGTCATGTCCGCGACTTGGCGGACGGTGGCGCCGGCGTAGGCGGAGTTCGCCATCTCGGGGACGTAAGACTCAATGGCGCGCGAAAAATCGAGTTGGCCGCGCGTCGCGAGGATTTCCGCCAGCAGGCCGCAATAGGATTTCGTGGACGAGAACAGCAAATGCTGATCGGCGGGCGCCATGCCGTCGAAATAGCGCTCGAACACAACACGCCCGTTGACCAGGACGATGGCGGCGTCCGTGTGCGTGGCGGTCAGAAAATCCTGCCACGACATCTCGCCTGCTTCCGTACGGACGCGCAGATCGTCGAGAGGCTGCAATTGCTTGCGCAGCGCGAGCGGGTGGCGCGCCACGGGCGCGGCGTCGCGGGAGGCAAAGAGTTCCCGCATGTGCCGCACAGACCATTTTGCCTGCGGGTACATATGCCAGTTCGAAGCATCGACGCGCGCGGCTGCGTCCGCGGGAGGGAAACCCCGCATGTAGGCGCTCGCGGTAAGAGAGCCGCCTTCGGTTTGCGCTTGCGCCGCGCCCGCAGCGCCTGCCGCCGCCGTGGCGCCTGCGAGAAGTGTTCTGCGCGTCATGAAGCCTGCCATTCGTTCCCCCTGCCGAAGACTAGCAGCGCAAGCAGCGATTCCAACTTGCCGGAGCGGAACCCCCGTCCGCGCGCCTTGTTCTAGCTAGACCCCGCAAACAAGGAGCGAGCCCCATGCCTACATCCACGGGACACACGAGCGCGATCCGCGCGAAGAAGGTCATCGGCACGACCGTGAAGGACACGACCGGCGAGAAAATCGGCGCGGTCGAGGATCTTGTGCTCGATAAACAGAACAGCACCATCCTGTTCGCGGTCGTCGGCTTTGGCGGCGTTCTGAAGATGGGAGAAAAATTCCACCCGCTGCCGTGGGCGTCGTTGAACTATGACGAAGAAGAAGACGCCTACGTCGTGCCCTACACGAAAGACGAATTGAAGTCCGCCCCGGCGGACACGATCGACGAACTCACCAAGAACGACGGCATCGCTTATCGCGATCGGGCCTTCTCATTCTACAAGGTGGATCAATACTGGACCTAGCATTCTGGTCTTGAGCTATACGTTGCGCGCTCGCCATCGGGCGGGCGCGCTTTGCGTCGGCGCGCTACGCCAATGTCCGCGCCTCTTGCTCAATTACCGGCCCACCCATACCGTCGGCGCCACGGGACGGCATTTGGGGGTGAGGAATGCGTCTGCTGTTGTGCTGGGTCATAGCGCTCTTCGGCGCGGCGACGAGCGCGTTCGCACAAGATGGCGCCTGGCTGCGCGCGGAGACGCCGGGTTTCATCGTCTATAGCACCAGTTCTGAAACGCGCGTGCGGCGCCTCGCGGAGGAGCTTGAATCCTTCGACTCGCTCTTGCGCCGGATGACCCAAACCACAGCGCCGCGCTCACCGACAAAGCTCGAAATCTATCTGTTCAACGGCCCTGGCCAATTTCAGGAAGCATTTCCCGGCGAGAGTTCAATGGTGCGCGGCCGATACGGCGCCCGGCCCGACATCATCGCCGCTTACGCGATTTTTCGCGATCGCGAAGGTCTGGAGGCGCAGGACGTTCTGTTTCACGAGTATGCGCACCATTTCATGTACCAGTATTTCGCCAACATTTATCCTGCTTGGTACGTCGAGGGTTTCGCGGAATTCGCTTCCACGGTCGCGTTTGAAGATACGCGCATCGTCATTGGCCGCGCCTCCGGCGTGCGTGCGGAATGGCTACAGTCCGGTTCATGGTTGCCGATGGAGCAGCTTATCGAGGGCATGCCGCGTGACGGCGAAGGCGTCTCGCGCTTCTACGCTCAGAGCTGGCTTTTCGTGCACTACATCATCAGCACCGAAGGCATGACGGCGAAGTTTCAGGCTTATCTTCGCGCCCTGCGCTTGGGCGCGCCGGCCGCTGAGGCGTTTCAGACAGGCTTCGGCATGACGCCAGCCGAAATGCAATCGGCGCTGCGCGCCTATTTCCGCTCCAGCCCGAATGCGCTGGCGCTGACGCGCCCCGTGGTTACTGAAAGCCAAGGCGTGACGATCACGCATCTTCCGGTCACCGCCAACGCGATGCTGCCGCTGACCACGCGTATTCGCCGCGGCATGCTCTCCGACGAAGACGCGGCCGAATTGCTCGCGCGTATGCGGCGCATGGTCTTGAACCCGCGCGACCGGTTCGCGATTCTGTCACTGGCGGAAGCCGAAGTGAGCTACGGCGACATCGCCGCCGCTCGCGCGTTTCTCGAGCCTTACAATGCCGCCAACCCCAATGACGTTCAGGCGCTTTACCTCCTGGGCCGCACGTATTCGCGCGAGGCAGAAGAAGCAGACGACCGCGACGACGGCGCGGCGCGCGATGCCGCGCGTTCGCAGGCGCGGCGCTATTACACGCGCGCCTTCCGCATCGACGGCAATCACGCACCGACCTTGTACCGCTATGCTCAAACGTTCGCGGGCACGACGCTGGACGCCTCAAGCGAGAATGCGCTGAACGCACTGTTGCTCGCGCATCAGCTGGCGCCGCAGGTGCCGGATATCACGTTCATGGCGGCGGACTGGTTGCTGGC
>JADLHI010000279.1 GCA_020848895.1 Hyphomonadaceae bacterium | reverse complement strand
TTCGACCGCCACGAACCATCTGATTGTCGATTTGACGCCGCGTCTGCGCGCTCGACGCCGCACGCGCACGTATTCTTGCGACATTTTGGAGTGGAAGCATGCTTCGCGCATGGCTGTTGTTGACCGTCGTCGGCTTCGCGCCGGCTGCGTTCGCACAATCTCTTACGTTCTCGGAGGCGCTGACGCGCTCCGAGGAAAGCCCCGTCGTCGCCGCACGCGTCGATGCTCTAGCGGCTGCTCAACGCAGCATCGGACCAGCGAGCGCGTTGCCTGATCCGGAGTTGATCCTCGGTCTGGAAAACGTGCCGTCCACTGGCCCCGACCAGTTTCAGTTGGATCGTGATGAAATGACGATGCAACGCGTCGGCATCATGCAGGAGATGCCGAGCTTTGCTGAGCTTGCCGCACGGCGTGCGATGGCTCGCGCTGAAGCGGAGCGTGCCGGTGCAGGTGTTGAGCTGGGTCGGCTCGAAGCACGTTTGGGCGCAGCGCAAGCTTGGATCGGCCTCTACTACGCGGAGCGTCGTGTTACGGTGTTGACGAGCCTAGAGCGGGAGGCGCGTTCGTTGGCGGAAGCCGCGCGCGGAAGGTTGGCTGCCGGGGCCTCAGGTGTTGACGACGTTATTTCAGCCGAGGTTGAAGCAGCCCGACTGGAAGATCAGAGCGCTGAGGCGGTGGCTTCGGTTGTAGCCATGCGTGCCGAGCTTCGGCGTTGGATCGGAGACGCTGCGGACGAGCCGCTCTCCGACGACATGCCGAGCTTCGCCGTCAATCCAGATATGTTGCGGGATCACTTGCGGCGACATCCGGCGTTGGCTGCATACGACGCTGAGGCGTCCGCCGCCCAAGCTGGGCTGCGGATGGCTCAGGCTCAGAGATGGCCGGACTGGTCTTGGGAGCTTTCTTACGGTCGTCGCGATCCGGCGCTTGAAGACATGGCGTCCATCGAAGTGCGCGTCGGACTGCCGCTTTTCCAACCATGGCGCCAAGGACCCTTGATCGCCGCGCGTCGCGCAGACGTAGATCGTGTCGGCGCCGAACGCGAAGCGACGTTGCGCGAGCACACAGCGATACTCGAAACACTGCTGGCCCGACATCAGGCCCTTGTCGCGAGTGTTGCAAGAACGAGGGACGTAAGACTGCCGCTGGCCCGTCGCCGCGCCGAAGCTGCCATAGGCGCCTTCGAGGCAGGCAGTATCAGTTCGAGCGCCGTGATCGCTGCTCGGCGTGACGCGCTCGAAGCGGAGCTCGATCTCATCGATCTGGAAGAGCGTCTCACGTTGGTCAGTGCAGGACTGACGTTGCAGTACGCGGAGATGATGCCATGACCAGTCTCCCAAAATGGCGCGTACCGAAAGTCACTCCCATGATTGTTGTTGGCGCCGTCGCTCTCGGCGTGGTTGGCGCCGGTGGTTATTGGCTGGGCGCCAACCGGTCCAATGGAGCGGCGCAAGGAGGGCAACGCCAAGTTCTCTACTGGTACGACCCGATGCGGCCAGACGTGCACTTCAATCGACCGGGCCGCTCACCGTTCATGGCGATGGACCTCGTTCCTCGTTACGCCGACGAGGGGCAAGGCGAGGCTGGCGTCCGTATTGACCCGGGAGTGGCGCAGAACCTCGGCGTCCGGCTTGCCACCGTCGAACGCTCTACGATCGCGCGCTCTGTCCTGGCCGCGGGGGTCATCACCTTCAACGAACGCAATATCGCAATCGTGCAAGCACGGGCTGGGGGCTTCGTCGAACGCACGCACGGTCGCGCAGTCGGCGATGTCGTTGACGCCGGTGCGCCAATCGTGGACATTCGAGTGCCGGAGTGGGCGGCGGCTCAAGCGGAGTATCTTGCACTCCGCAGTGCAGGCGGAGACCTTGCTCAGGCCGCACGACGACGACTTGCGATGCTAGGAATGCCGAGTTCGCTCATCGAGCGAGTGGAACGCGAGGGCACGCCTAGACCAGTGTTCACCGTTGTGGCGCCCATCTCGGGCGCAATCACTGCACTCGACATTCGCCAAGGCATGACAGTGATGCCGGGCGCACCGATCGCCACGATCAACGGACTCTCACCGGTGTGGCTCGTCGCCTCGCTGCCTCAGGCGGATGCCGCTCTAGCGCGGCACGGAGCTTCCGTAATCGCCACGCTGCCCGCCTACGCTGGTGAAACCTTTTCCGGTCGCATCGAAAGCGTGCTGCCTTCGGCGAACGCCGCTACTCGCTCGATCGAAGTTCGTATTGCGCTCGCCAATCCCCAGGGACGATTGCGGCCCGGCATGACGGCGGAGGCGCTTTTGAACGAACAGGCGCAACCGGCCCTGGTCATTCCTTCCGAGGCGGTGATCCGGACGGGAACGCGGTCGATCGTTATCGTCGTGCAAGACGATGCCAGTTACGCGCCAGTGGAAGTGGGGTTGGGCCGTCAGCAGGGCGATCAAATAGAGATAAGCACCGGACTGACCGAGGGCCAGCGTGTGGTCGCGTCGGGACAGTTCCTGATCGACTCGGAGGCGAATCTCTCTGGCGTCGTCGCACGCCTGAATGCGTCGCGTGGTGGCGAGGAAGCGGGGACCGTTGGCAGCCTGCATGAAACGACAGGACGCATCACGGCAATCAATGGCCAAGTCCTCACGATCGCGCATGGTCCGGTCGCCAGCCTGAATTGGCCTTCGATGACCATGAATTTCCGACTGGCGCGACCAGAGCTTGGTCGTGCCTTGGCAGTAGGAAATTCTGTCGCGTTTCGTTTCCGCGAAAGCGACGGCGCATACGTCATCGAAGATATTCGCCCGACGGGACGGACGCCATGATCGGGGCTGTCATCCGCTGGTCGGTCGCCAACCGCATCGTTGTCATGCTGGCGGCGATCGTGCTCGCCATCGCCGGCGCGATGGCCGTGCGAACAACTCCGGTAGATGCGCTTCCCGATCTGTCTGACGTCCAAGTTGTCATCCGCACAACGTATCCAGGTCAGGCGCCGCAGATCGTCGAGAATCAGATCACCTATCCGTTGACGACGACGATGCTCTCTGTTCCGGGCGCACGCACCGTGCGCGGCTACTCGTTCTTCGGCGACAGCTTCGTCTACGTGATCTTCGAAGACGGGACCGATCTCTACTGGGCGCGTTCACGCGTGCTCGAATACCTGAACCAAGTACAGAGTCGATTGCCGCCGAGTGCGCGCGCGTCGCTGGGGCCGGATGCGACCGGTGTAGGCTGGGTGTTCCAGTACGCTCTGATCGACCGTAGCGGCCAACATGATCTCAGCCAACTCCGTAGCTTGCAGGATTGGCTGCTGCGGTTTGAGTTGAAGAGCGTGCCCGGCGTCGCCGAGGTCGCCTCGATCGGCGGCATGGTGCGCCAGTATCAGATCGTCCTCGATCCCGAACGGATGGCTGCGTACGGCGTGAGTCAGGAGCGAGTGGCGGAGGCCGTACGCTCGGCCAACGGCGAAACCGGCGGTGCGGTTGTCGAGATGGCCGAAGCCGAGCACATGGTGCGGGCCTCCGGCTATCTCCGTACGCTAGAGGATTTCAACAACATCCCGCTTGGGGTTGGGACGAGCGGCGTTCCGGTGCGGCTAGGCGACGTAGCTTGGGTGCAGATCGGTCCTGAGATGCGCCGAGGCATCGCGGAGTTGAACGGCGAAGGCGAAGTCGCTGGCGGCGTAGTGATCATTCGCGCCGGTGCAAACGCACGTCAGGTGATCGGCGCCGTGCGTGCGCGGTTGACAGAACTGGAGCGTAGCCTTCCTCCAGGAGTGGAGGTCGTCACGACCTATGACCGTTCGTCGCTGATCGACCGCGCTATTGAAAACCTGACGAGCAAACTCCTGGAAGAGTTCATCGTCGTTGCGCTCGTGTGCGCTCTCTTCCTGTTTCACATCCGCTCAGCGTTGGTGGCCATCGTCACCCTGCCGCTCGGTGTGGCAACCGCCTTCCTCGTGATGCGGCTGCAAGGCGTGGACGCCAATATCATGTCCCTCTCGGGCATCGCCATCGCGGTTGGCGCCATGGTGGATGCCGCCATCGTGATGGTCGAGAACGCGCACAAGCGACTCGAACGTTGGCGGGATGATCACGATGGGGAGATGCCCCAGGGCGCTGATCATTGGCGTGTCATCACCGAGGCGGCGATCGAAGTTGGCCCGGCACTCTTCTTCAGCCTGTTGATCATCACGCTCTCGTTCCTGCCGGTGTTCACGTTGCAGGCGCAGGAGGGTCGGCTGTTTGCGCCGCTCGCCTTTACCAAGACCTACGCGATGGCGGCATCTGCCGCTCTGGCGGTGACGCTGATACCCGTTCTGATGGGATACTGGATCAGAGGACGTATCCCTCACGAGAATGACAATCCGATCAATCGTGCGCTTGCCGCCGCCTATCGGCCAGCGATCGACTTCACGTTGGGCAACCCACGGCTGATCCTCGTCGTGGCGCTGCTCGCTCTCGCGACCACGGTATGGCCGCTTTCCCGCGTCGGCGGAGAATTCATGCCGATGATGGACGAAGGCGATCTTCTCTACATGCCGACGGCGTTGCCTGGCCTTTCAGCGTCTGAGGCCTCGGAATTGTTGCAGCAGACGGATCGCCTCATTCGAACAGTGCCCGAGGTCGAGAGTGTGTTCGGGAAGGCGGGACGGGCGGAGACGGCCACCGATCCTGCGCCGCTGGAGATGTTCGAGACTACAATTCAACTCCGACCACGCTCCGAGTGGCGTCCTGGCATGACGCCTGAGCGTTTGATCGAGGAATTGGACCGCGTCGTTCAAGTTCCCGGCCTCACCAACGTCTGGGTGCCGCCCATTCGAAATCGCATCGACATGCTTGCGACTGGCGTGAAGAGTCCGATCGGTATCAAGGTCAGCGGCCCCGATTTGGCCTCCATTGATGCAGCCGCTCGTGCGATCGAGACAGCATCCCGCAGCGTGCGTGGTGTTTCCTCCGCCGTAGCCGAGCGCACTAGCGGTGGCCGCTATGTCAATGTCGATATCGACCGCTTCGCTGCTGCACGATATGGGCTGAACGTCGATGACGTGCAGGCGGTCGTGGCTGGTGCAATTGGCGGGGAGAACATTGGTGAGGTCGTCGATGGACGAGCCCGCTACCCGATCAACCTGAGATACCCACGTGAAACGCGCGATACTCTGGACCGCCTGATCGCTCTTCCCATCGTGACAGAAGCCGGCCTACGGCTCACACTTGGCGAAGTGGCGCGGATCGAGATTGCTGACGGCCCTTCCATGATCCGGAGCGAGAATGGCCGGCTGTCGGCGTTTGTGTACGTCGATGTACGCGGTCGCGATCTCGCTTCAGTCGTGCGCGATCTGCAACAAGCTGTGTCGCAGCGACGATTGCCGCCGGGTGTCAGCGTTTCCTATTCGGGGCAGTTCGAATACTTACAGCGCGCAACGGAGCGTCTGACGCTTGTCGGGCCGGCGACGCTCGTGATCATCTTCCTGCTGCTGTACGCCACCTTCCGGCGCTTCGACGAAGCCGCCATCGTGATGGCGAGTGTTCCGTTCGCTCTGACGGGTGGTATCTGGCTTGTCTACCTGCTCGGCTACAACTTCTCCGTGGCCGTTGCCGTGGGCTTCATCGCACTGGCCGGACTCGCGGCTGAGTTCGGCGTCGTGATGCTGGTCTATCTCAAGAACGCCATGCACGAGCGCATCGATCGCGGCTTGGAGATCACGGCAAGCGTCATCGCTGAAGCAGTACGTGAGGGAGCGTTGCTGCGTTTGCGCCCGAAAGCGATGACGGTTGCCGTCATCCTTGCCGGCCTGTTCCCGATCCTATGGACAGGCGGTGCGGGTGCGGAAGTAATGCGACGCATCGCGGCCCCCTTGGTCGGCGGCATGCTCACCGCACCACTTCTGTCTTTGTTCGTCATTCCTGCGGCCTATCTCATGATCCGGCGCCGTGGCATCGAGCGCGCAACGCTCACACCTTCCCAAGACCGGATCGCCACACAGAAGGGAAATTGATCATGCGCAAGATGCTTATCGTTCCGATCGCCTTGCTCGCAGCCGCGTGTTCACCGCCCGCAGCGGAGGATGCCTCAAAGTCGGGTGATGCAATGAACATGGAGGCCAGCACGCCCGACGTAGCTGGACCGATCACCAGCACGGGAACGGTCACTCAGGTGGACGCCGCCGCCGGAACCATCACGATCAACCACGGGCCGATCGCCGCCATCAGTTGGCCTGCCATGACGATGCAGTTCACCGCCGAGGACCCGGCAATTCTCCAGGGGATCGCGGTGGGTGATCAGGTGTCGTTTGAATTGAAGAGCGCAAGCGAGACGTCTACCGTGACGGTGGTTCAGAAGCAGTGATCGGAGCGGCGCTCGCGGCGGCGAAAGGTCGTCGCCGCAGCGTGGCGGCACGATGGCCCTGTGCCCGCAGATGCCTCCACATCGTCTGGCAGAGCGGCAAGATCGATGTCCATGCATCCATAAGCTACACTGCGTCGGTCGCGCGCGATGGACGAAACCGCGTCGTGAGTCACTCCGCCGCACTAGTTTCAGCCTGCCGCGCGTGGGCGCCATT
>JADLHI010000278.1 GCA_020848895.1 Hyphomonadaceae bacterium | reverse complement strand
CCGACGTGAGCGAGAGCGTGGCGCCCGGCCCCAGATGCGGCGGCCAGAGGAACACGCCGTGCTCAAGCCGTTTGGTGAAGAGGCAAAAGCCGGTCCCATCCCAGAACACGATTTTGAGCAGGTTGGGTGTGCGTCCGCGGAACACAAACAAGTGGCCGGTGAAGGGGTCTTGGCGCAACACGCCCTGGACCAGCATGGCCAGGCCATCAATGCCTTTGCGCATGTCCGTATAGCCCGCGGCCAAATGCACCTTCACACCGGGCGGCAACAGCGTCATGGCGCGCGCTCCTCAGTCGGGGTTTGCACATCGCAGATCTCAACCGCCACGA
This sequence comes from Hyphomonadaceae bacterium, assembly GCA_020848895.1. Lineage (GTDB taxonomy): Bacteria > Pseudomonadota > Alphaproteobacteria > Caulobacterales > Aquidulcibacteraceae > Vitreimonas. The sequence goes on along the minus strand of JADLHI010000278.1, from coordinate 2,205 downwards.
AAGCGACTGCTGCCGCTTCCTGCCGCCAGCGGCAGAGCAGTCTTCGGTCAATCCCGAAACGCCGCGCCACGTCAGAGACACTCGCTCCCGGCTGTTCAGCTTCAGCGATGATCTGCTGACGCTCAGCCGTGCTGAACCGGCGCCGGTGGCCCTCGCGAGCCGGCGCCACGGCCAGCAGTGAAGTGGGATAAGCCCCATGGCTTAGGGTGTGGCTTAGGGTGGGGTTTAGGGTGTGGCTTAGCCCGCCACGACGATAGAGCAGCTTAGGCGTCAACGGCGCCGGCTCGCCTTTGAATTGGGCGCGCCAATTGCCGAACGCCCTCAGCGGCAATCCAAGTGCAGCGCAATATTCGCGTTGATTCAAATCGCTGCGCTTCCAGGCTTCGTGGTGCGCACGCCAGAATGGTTCGCGCTGCCGCTTCCAACCTTCAATCCGTTCCGCCATAGGCGCGCTCCTGGCTGCCAATCCGCAGATTGGAACAGATCAGAACGGTGCGAGCGAAAACCAGTGCGTCTTCAATAGACGCCCACTATTCCCGTAAGCGTCTATTGCTGACACGTCCGCTCAGGGGCGGCGTTCTAGGGGCGTCCAGTTCCAGGGGAGGAAGTCGTCGATCTTGTTGATGGCATGGCCGGCGACGAGGCGCGTCAACACGTCTTTGATATAGGCGTAGGGTTCACGATCGTTGAGCTTGGCGCTTGTAATCAGCGACGCGACAAGCGCCCAGCGTCGTGCGCCGCCATCGGATCCGGCGAAGAGATGGTTTTTGCGCCCCAGCGTGATGGGACGGATGGCGCGCTCGACCGTGTTGGTGTCAAGTTCGAGGCGGCCGTCATCGAGAAAGAGCGCCAGTGCGTCCCAGCGGGCGAGCGCATAACGGATGGCCTCACCGAGTGCGCTGCGTGGCGGGATACGAATGAACTCGGCGTCGAGCCAATGTTTCATCGCATTGATCAAGGGGCGGGCGCTGCGTTGACGTATGGCGGCGCGCGCATTGCTTGTGCGCCCGCGAATCTCGGCCTCAATGGCATAGAATTCAGCGATGCGGCGCAGCGCTTCGGCCGCGATGGGCGAGCCGGTGGCTTGATGCACGTCGTAGAATTTACGCCGCGCATGCGCCCAACAAGCGGCGAGGCGAATGTCGCCGGCGGCTGTGAGCTGCTCGAAGCCAGCATAGCCATCGACCTGCACGATGCCTTTGAAGCCTTGCAAATGCGCGCGCGGACGTTCGGCTTTGCGGTCGGGGCTATAGAGATAGACTGCCGCAGGCGGATCTGGACCAGCCCACGGCCGATCGTCGCGCGCATAGACCCAAAGTCTGCCTGTCTTGGTGCGACCGCGCCCTGGATCTAGTACTGGGATCGGCGTGTCATCGGCGAATAGCTTTGTGGAGCTGAACACGTGCTGAGTCAGCTTGTCGTAGAGCGGCTCGAGCCACCACACAGCGGCGCCGGTCCAATTGGCCAGCGTCGCGCGCTCGATGTCGGCGCCTTGGCGCGCAAAGATTTGGGCTTGCCGATAGAGCGGGAGGTGATCGGCGTATTTGGCGACCAACACATGCGCAAGCAAGCCGGGGCTGGCGAGACCCTTGGCGATGGGGCGATCTGGCGCCGGCGCTTGATGGATGCGGCCGCAGGCGCGGCAGCCATAGCGCGGTCGGCGGATGCGGATGACCTGCAAACGCGCCGGGATGTGATCGAGCATTTCGCTGACGCTCTCGCCGATCTTATGCAGCGCGCCGCCGCAGCAGGGGCAGCATGCATGGGCGATATCGACCAAGAGGTCTTCGCGCTGCAAATGCGCCGGCAGGCCGGCGCGGGCGTTGGTCGTGGTCAGATTTTCTGGCTTCGATGACGCCGGCAACGTGGCCTCGGCGTGGGCGATGTCGGTGGTCACGTCTTCGAACGCGAGGTGCAATTGATCGGTCGGCAAACGCTCGGCGCTGCGGCCGAACTGGCTGCGCTGCAGTTTTTGGACAATGAGTTTCAGCCGTTCAATCTCGGCCTGAGCGGCGGCGAGATCAGCGCGTTCGGCGGCGAGTTGGCGAACCAGTCGCTGCAGCGCCTCCACATCGTCCGGCAGAGCGGCAAGATCGATGTCCATGCATCCATAAGCTACACTGCGTCGGTCGCGCGCGATGGACGAAACCGCGTCGTGAGTCACTCCGCCGCACTAGTTTCAGCCTGCCGCGCGTGGGCGCCATT
>JADLHI010000277.1 GCA_020848895.1 Hyphomonadaceae bacterium | reverse complement strand
TGGCCGAGTTGGAGGCTTGAGAAGAACGGAAACTCGCTCGGATTGCCGGCGTAGTATTTCAAATCTTCGAAATACGCCGCGAACAGCACGAGCGCGCCCAGACCGGCGGAGCCGATCGCGTAGCCCTTGGTCACCGCTTTCGTTGTGTTGCCAACCGCGTCGAGCGCATCGGTGGTGACACGCACTTCCTTCGGCAATTCCGACATTTCGGCGATGCCGCCGGCATTGTCGGTCACCGGGCCGAACGCGTCGAGCGCCACGATGATGCCCGCGACCGAGAGCATGGTCGTGACCGCGATCGCGATGCCGAACAGGCCAGCCAGCGTGTAGCAAGCAATGATGCCCGCAACGATGGTCAGCGCCGGCAGCGCCGTCGATTCCATCGAGACGGCGAGGCCCTGGATGACGTTGGTGCCGTGGCCCGACTTGGAGGCTTCGGCAACGCTCTTCACCGGACGGAATCCGGTGCCGGTGTAGTATTCCGTGATCCACACGATGGCGCCCGTCACCAGCAAGCCGATGATGCCGCAGACGAAGAGGTCCTGGCCGGTAATGGTGGTGAGCGAGGCCGGCGCGGAGATATCCGACACCAGCGGCCCCCAGCCAACAATCAGGTTGATCGCAAGCGCCAGACCACCAGCCGAAAGAATGCCGGCAGCGATGAGGCCCTTATAAAGCGCGCCCATGATGTTGTTCGACGGGCCGAGGCGCACGAAGAACGTGCCGATGATCGAGGCGATGATCGCCAAACCGCCGATCGCCAGCGGCAACAGCATAACGTTATCGACCACGGTCGCGTATTCACGGAACAGGATCGAGCCCAGCACCATGGTCGCGACGGCCGAAACCGCATAGGTCTCGAACAAGTCAGCCGCCATGCCGGCGCAATCGCCAACGTTATCGCCAACGTTGTCGGCGATCGTGGCCGGGTTGCGCGGATCGTCTTCCGGGATGCCAGCTTCAACCTTGCCGACCATGTCGCCGCCGACGTCGGCGCCCTTGGTGAAGATGCCGCCGCCAAGACGGGCGAAGATCGAGATCAGCGAAGCGCCGAAGCCGAGGGCCACGAGGCTATCGACAACCGTGCGGTTCGTCGGATCGAGGCCGAGAACTTGCGTCAGGATCGCGTAGTAGAACGCAACGCCGAAGAGCGCGCCGCCGGCGACGAGCATGCCCGTGACCGCGCCGGCCTTGAACGCCATCTTCAGGCCGCCAGCGAGCGAAATGCGCGACGCTTCAGCCGTGCGCACGTTCGCCTGCACCGAGACGTTCATGCCAATGAAGCCGGCCGCGCCCGAGAGCACCGCGCCGATGATGAAGCCGACAGGGATTTCCCAAGTGCGGAAAAGGATCGCCAGCACGATGACGACCGCAACGCCGACCATCGCGATGGTGCGATATTGGCGATTGAGATAGGCGCGCGCGCCTTCTTGAATCGCGGCTGCGATTTCTTTCATCCGGTCGGAGCCGGCGCTGGCCTTCGTAATGGCCTGTGTTTCGAGGTAGCCGTAGAGCGCGGCGATAACGCCCGCGATCACGACCAACCAAAGGACGAGTTCGTTGCTCATTTGAGAGGTCCTGGGCGCGCGCCATTGAGACGGCGCCGGGTTGGGGAATTGGGTTGGCCGCCCCGCGACAGTCCGTCTGCGGAAACGCTTCCCCCTCAGGTGGGCGGGTTACTGCCAAAACTCGTTAGATTCCGCAATGGTGTGGCAGCCCTGCGGGTTTGTTAGATGCCCGAGCCTTGGCTCGAATAGGTCGCCACGACGGTGATCGGCCCGACTGCATTCTCACCCAGCGCTTGAATCGCGGCCGCCCGATACACCTCAAGCGCGCGCGCCTCGTTCAAAGCGTTGGAATCATTGGGATCGACAAGATCGTTGGCGTGGCTGGCGCGCACCAAGGCATCGCGCAGGAAGTGCGCCTTCTCGCGCGTGCGCCACAGATCAACGCCCTGCGCGATCTCGATGCGGATCGAAACGAAGAGATAGTTCACCAACTGGCCGTTGCGGACGACCGGAACCGCCAGATAGGGCGCGTCCATCGAGCGCCCGGAAGACTGCGCGCCCTCGCCCTCGGTCTTCTCCTCGCTCTTGGCCGCTGGCCCCGACGCGTTGGCGAGACCCGCAAGCAAGGTCGATGCGATCATGGCCGCGGCGATCGCGCGGGCGACGGCATGTTGCTTCTTCATCTGGCGGAGCGTCCGCCACATTGGTTAGCGAGATCTTAACGGCCCAATTTGTGGGAATATCCCGTATCCGGAACAGCGATCGTTTGGCCCTTGGCGTCCACGACCGTGACCCCGGCGCCGGCCTCAACAACACCGATCCGCGACAGGCGCAACGCTTGGCTGCCCTCCGCGGCCTCGATCGCGCCGCGCACTTCCGCCGGCGCCGTGAACAGCACGACGTAATCGTCGCCGCCTGTGATCAGTTTCCGGACATCGCCGCCACTGAACGCCCAGCGCTCCGCCGCAATCGAAAAGGGGACCGCGTTGATCTCAATCTTCAACGCGACGCCCGAAGCATCTGCAAGTTTGCCCGCATCCGTCACCAGCCCGTCGGAAACATCCATCGAAGCCGATGCGAACTTCGAGACAATCGAAGCGCATTCCGGCCGCACGAAAGGCGCCAGATACGCCGTCATCAGCCACGCCGCCTCTGCGTCGAAATCTTCGTTCGGCAGCTTCAGATAATCTGGCATCGACTGAGCCATGGCGCGAGACTCCGCCTGCGCGCGCATCTCGTCGCGCCCGTCCCGCAAGCGCGGAAGACCGAACTCGCCCTTGCGCAGTTGCAAGCCCAGCCACGCCGAACCGATCTCGCCGCCGATCAACCAGACGTCTTCACCGACTTGCGCATCGCCGCGCGCGGGCACCCGCGCACCCAATGGCTCGCCCAGCAGCGTCACCGAGATTGTCAGCGGCCCCGGCGTCGAGGTCGTATCGCCGCCAACCAGTTCGATGCCGAAGGATTTCAGATCGCGCCCGAAGGCGTCCGCGAACGTCGCGATCTCCGACGAGGGCCGCGTATCGCTCCACACCAGGTTCAGTAGCGCCGCGACCGGCCGCGCGCCCTTGGCGACAACGTCCGAAACGTTGACGCGCAACGCTTTCATCGCAACGGTTTCGATGGGATCGCCCGCCAGGAAATGCACGCCCTCGACAATCGTGTCCGTCGTTACCACCAGCTTGCCGTTCGCCTCCAGCACCGCCGCGTCGTCGCGCAAAGCGCGCGCGCTCGCGCCGGTCGCGTGCGGCGCGAATAGGTCTCGAATCACGGTGAATTCGTCGGCGGACATGCGCCCGCTTATGCGCCTTGTTCGGTGGGACGCAAGTCGCGCGCTGCAGCATCCAACGTGGCGTTGACGAAGCCCGGCTCAGGCCCGTCGAAGAACGCTTTCGCGACCTCGACATATTCGTCGATCACGACCGCCACTGGAATATCAGTGCGCTGTTCCAACTCCGCGGCGCCGGAACGCAGGATCGCACGCGCCACCGCGTCGAGGCGCTCCAGGCGCCAGCCCTTGCCCAAGTGCCGCGCGATCGCGCGATCGTACGTCGCCTGCCGGTCGACGGCTTTTTCGACAAGTATCTTGAACAATTCGAGGTCGCCCTCGGTCTCGGTATAGGAGGCTTCCGTCGGTCGCGGCAGTTTCCCGGCGGCAAAGTCAGTGATGACGTCGGCGGTCGTCGCGCCAGATACTTCCATTTGGTAGAGCGCCTGCACCGCCGCCAAGCGCGCGACGCTGCGTGACAGGTTGTTGTTCGCGCTCATTTCGGCGCGCTCGCAAACCGCCGCTTGATCGCAACCATGGCAAGCGCCGCTTTCGTCGCCTCGCCGCCCTTGTCGCCGCGCTTAGGATCTGCCCGCACTTCAGCTTGCTCAAGGGTCTCGACCGTCAGCACGCCGTAGCCAATCGCCAAACCGTCAAACGTCGAGAGGTTCATCAACCCGCGCGCGCTCTCGCCACAGACATAGTCATAATGGCTGGTCTCGCCGCGCACGACGCACCCCAGCGCCACGAAGCCATCATAGATGTTCGCCTTCGACGCATGCGCGATCGCCGCCGGCAGCTCGAACGTTCCGGGCACGAAGATACGATCCAGCGTTGCGCCCGCCTCTTGCGCCACGGCCTCCGCACCGCGCTGCATCATGTCGGCGATGCCGCGATAATAGGGCGAGACCACCATCAACAGCTTCGCGCCCGGCACCTTTGGAGTCGGCGATTTCTCAGCAACGTCCTTCACGGCTTGAACTCGCGCCAACCATCGATCGTCAGCCCATAGCCGTCCAGGCCCACGATCTTTTGTGGCGCGCCAAGCACCGTCATCCGCCCCACGCCGAGTTCACGCAAAATCTGCGACCCCAAACCAATCACGCGGCGAATATCGTCCGCCTCAAATTCCAGCGGCTCGCCGCTCAAACGCCTGGAAATCACGTCCGGAACCAGGTCGCGCAGCAGCACGACGACGCCCGCGCCTTCAGCGTCGATCTCCGCGACCGCCCGATCGATCAAACCGGCCCGCGCGCCATAACCGCCCATGACATCCGCGGCAAAATCGATGCGGTGCACACGCGTCAAGGTTGGTTTGTCCGCCCTGACCTCGCCCTTCACGAGCGCGGCGTGCTCAACGCCATCGAGCTTGTTGCGGAACACAACCAGCTTGAAGCCGGCGCCGGCGCGCGTCTCGAACGGCGCTTCCGCGACCTTCTCAACCAAGCGTTCATGCACGCGCCGCCAAGCAATGAGTTCGTCGATGGCGCCAATCTTCAGATTGTGAAACTGCGCGAACGCAATCAGCTCCGGCAGCCGCGCCATGGTGCCATCGTCGTTCATGATCTCGCAGATCACCGCCGACGGATTGAGCCCCGCCGCGCGCGAGATATCGACGCTCGCCTCGGTGTGCCCCGCGCGCACCAAAGTGCCGCCTTCACGCGCCGTCAACGGAAACACGTGCCCAGGCGAAACGATGTCGCGCGCGCCTTTGGTGGGATCGATCGCCGTCGCGATCGTCAGCGCGCGGTCGTGCGCGGAGATGCCGGTGGAAACGCCTTCGCGCGCTTCGATCGAGACGGTGAAAGCGGTTCCCATCCGCGTCTGATTGCGCGGCGTCATCGGATCGAGGCCAAGCGCTTCGGTGCGCTCCGGCGTCAGCGTCAGGCAGATCAGGCCGCGCCCGTAGCGCGCCATGAAGTTGACCTTCTCCGGCGTCGCGAATTGCGCCGGGATCACGAGGTCGCCCTCGTTCTCACGATCTTCCTCATCGATGAGGATGAACATGCGCCCTTCGCGCGCTTCCTCGATGATCTCCG
>JADLHI010000276.1 GCA_020848895.1 Hyphomonadaceae bacterium | reverse complement strand
TGGTGGACCCTAGCGGGATCGAACCGCTGACCTCCTGCATGCCATGCAGGCGCTCTCCCAGCTGAGCTAAGGGCCCATCTCACGTTGCGTCCGGACCGAATCCGAGGCGCCCCGGTTTTGGGAAGGGCGGAACCTAGGCTCCGCCCTTTTCTAGTTCAAGACGCGAATGGCGCTTTTAGCGGCTCTCGTCCTCGTCGTCGCCGCCTGGAAGGTCGCCGATTTCATCCTCGGGGAACTCTTCCTCGTCTTCGAGCATCGGCACCGAGTCGTCGTCGGCGGCGTCATCACCCAGATCGGCTTCTTCTTCGGAGAAGCCTTCCGGCAAGTCGTCCTCGCCGCTTTTGGCGGTGGTCTCGGCTTCCTCATCGTCGTCGGTGACGATGGGGTCGGCTTCGGCCTCGGCATCGATTTCTGACGTTTCCTCGGACTCTTCGTCCTCGTTTTCGTCTTCCTCATCGTCGTCAGCGCCGCCGGCGCGGGTCTTTTTCTTCGGCGTATCCTCATCGTCGTCAAAGGCTTCATTCGCGCTGACGCGCGAGCGGCCGCGCTTGACGCGCACGCCCTCTTCGGCGGGATCGAAACTGGTGGTGCACTTCGGGCAGACCGCTGGACGGCGGTTCAAATCGTAAAACTTCGCCCCGCAGCTCGGGCAGCTCTGCTTGGCGCCCAAATCGGTCTTGGCCAAACGCCTCTCCTTCGGCTCGCTTGGGGTGCGGCGACCCCGTGCGGGGCGCTCGCTTGCCACCGTCTGGCGCGCCTGTCAAAAGCTTTGTCCCGCCCAGGTTTTTGAGCTTCCGGACGAGAATGCAGCCATGCGTCTGAAGGCGCGATTTGCCGGACCGTTGCAAGGTCACGCTCGACCGCCGGGGGATAAATCGATCTCCCACCGGGCGCTCATCATGGGCGCCCTGGCGGAAGGCGAAACCCGAATCGAGAGCCTGCTTGAAGGCGACGACGTGCGCCACACCGCCGAAGCGGCGCGTCTGTTCGGCGCGAAGGTCGAGCGGCGGGACGATGGCATTTGGGTGGTGACTGGCGCAGGCGGTTTCAGCCAGCCGACCGAGACCGTCGATTGCGGAAATTCCGGCACGGGCGCGCGCCTGCTGATCGGGGCGGCGGCAAGCTACAAACTGAGCGCGCGCTTCGACGGCGACCAATCGCTGCGCAAGCGGCCGATGAACCGGGTGATCGCGCCATTGTCACAGATGGGCGCGCGCTTCGACGGCAAGCAAAACTGCCTGCCGTTGATCGTGCACGGCGGGGCGCTGAAAGGGATCACGTACCGGTCGCCGATTTCCTCGGCGCAGGTGAAGTCGGCAGTGTTGCTGGCGGGTTTGAACGCCGAAGGCGAGACGATACTGATCGAGCCGGAACGCTCGCGCGACCACACAGAGCGAATGCTCCAAGTGTTCGGCGCGAACATCGACAGCGTCGAGATCGACGGCGCGCTACACCCACGCGTGCGGCCGGGCAAGCTGACTGGCGCGCCGATCTATGTGCCGGGCGACCCCTCCTCCGCCGCATTCCCGGTGGCGGCGGCATTGATCGTCGCCAAATCGGAAGTGCGGGTTGAAGACGTGCTGGTGAACCCGCTGCGGCTTGGGTTCTTCGAAACGCTGCTCGAGATGGGCGCAAACATCACTTACGAAGAACGCCGCGATCCCATCGGCGAGCCGATCGCCAATCTGGTGGTGAAGGCCTCGAAACTGCACGGCGCGACGCCGCCGCCGCGACGGGCGCCGGCGATGATCGATGAATTTCCGATCCTGGCCGCGGTCGCGGCCTTCGCCGATGGCGAAACGCGGATCACTGGCGCCGCCGAGCTACGGGTGAAGGAAAGCGACCGCATTACTTTGATGGTCGATGGCTTGCGCGCGTGCGGCGTCGAGGCGGAAGAATTGCCTGACGGGCTGGTCGTGAACGGACGCGGGCCGAAGAGCGTGCGCGGCGGCGCGGAGATTCGCACGCTTGGCGATCACCGGATCGCGATGTCATTCCTGGTGTTGGGCTTAGGCTCGAAAGAGCCGGTTACGGTTGATGACGCGGACATGATCGCGACCTCCTTTCCTGGATTTGCCGCTTTCATGCAGAGTCTTGGCGCCGATATCGTCGCGCTCTAGGCGCGCTTTAACAGACGCTTCACCAAGGTCCTACCCCGCTCCATTAACGACATCTGTGCATGCTGCGCCAAAACAAAGGTGTGGGGCTATGCGTGCATCGATCCTGCGCGCGCTCATTGTGGGCGTGTGCGCAATCTGCGTTGTGGGGACAGCTGAGGCTCAGCAGCAACCGGCGCAGAACAGCGATTGGATCGTGCGCGGCGAGGCCCTGGCGCGCCGGATCGAAGCCGGCAATCTCATCATCACCGCCGACGTAAAACGCAGACGCGCTCAGACCGCTCAAACCCTTCAGGGCGATGCGCGCCTGATGGTGCTCTACGATATGGCTGCGGACGACTACGTCGCATCCGATGCGGAAGCGGCGGCGGCGGCGATCGCCCGGCTCGAACAGGAAGCGCGCGTGCAAGCAAGCGCGCGTTACGCGGCGATGGCGGCGATGCTGCGCGCATACGCTCCGGCTCTCGACGGCGACTACGTTGCGGCGCGTTCCAACCTTGCCGCTGCGCTCGCCAACGTCACCGACCCATACGTCCGCGCCGCGGGCGAACGCTTGCGCGCCTACGCGCTGACCGACCTTGGCATGTTCGGCAATTCGCTAGAAGCCGCGCGGGCGGGCCTGGTGCACTTGCCGGACACCGCGGAGACACGGCCGCTCCGTTCGGGCCTGCATGACGCGATGGCCTACAATTCGGTGCGCGTTGGCGACTATGAAACGGCGCTAACGCACCTAGAACGCACCGTCGAACTCGACACCCTCGCTGGGCGCCCGATCGACGGTACGGTGATCATCAACAACGTCGCCGGCATGTTTGCGCAGGCAGGCGCGGCCGAAGAATCCATTCGCCTGGCGCAAATCCATCGCAACGTCGTCAGCACGATGAACGATCCGGTGCAACAATTCTTCACCGACATGCTATGCGCGCGCGTGAACTTGTTGGCTGGAAACTACCAAGCCGCGGTGACATGCGCCGACGAAGGCCGCCGGATGCAAGGCGCGCCGGTGGAATACATGACGCGCCTCCTGGTGTATCGCGTTCATGCGCTCGCGCGGCTTGGCCGCGGCGCCGATGCGCGTGACGCGATGCAGGAATTGCGTCGCATGGCGGCCGAGCGCGGCGACCCCAACCTCACCGAAAAGCTCGACGTCATCGAACCGGAGATCCTCAACGCAGAAGGCCGCCACGCCGATGCGTTCGCGGCGATGCTGCGCGCTCACGAGGCCAGCGAGCACAATCAAATGACGCGCTTCAACGCCGGCGTGCGCGAACTGCGCGCAACGATGGAAAGTGAAGTCGCGCAAGCCGAGGCGCGCGCCGAGGCGCAGGCGATCCAATCGGACCTGCAAGCGCAGACCTTGAAGATGATGACGCTGGCCATGGTGATGGCGGGCGGATGCGTCGTCGCGCTCTTGGTGATCGCGTTCCTGATCTACCGCAGCCGCCGCGCCATGCTTGGCGCCGTGGGCCGCGCCGAGGAAATTCTGGCCCGGCGCGGCGCCGACAGACCTGCGAACGATGACGGCAAGAGGCACGGGCCGACGCAGCGCCTGGCGCATATTCTCGACGAAATCGAGCGCCGCGACGTTGAGCTGAAGCGCGCTTTCCAGGAAATCGAGGCTGCGCGCGCCACCGCCGAGCAAGCCAACGTCGCCAAATCGCAATTCCTCGCGACCATGAGCCACGAATTGCGCACGCCGCTCAACGCCATCATCGGCTACGGCGAAATCCTGACGGAGAACGCCGACGCGCGTGGCGATGCACAGGATCGCGACGACTTGAGCCGCATCCACGGCGCGGCGCACCGGCTGCTCTCGATGATCAATGACGTGCTCGACCTTTCGAAGATTGAAGCAGGCGCCGCGATGGTCTTGGCGGATGCCGTCGATCTCGATGCGGTCGTGGCGGAAACGGTTGCGACAGTGAAACCCGCCGCAACGGCGAACGGAACCAAGATTGTCGTCGAGACTGAACTTGGCCTGGGCGCGCTGGAAACCGATGGTTTCAAACTCAGCCAGTGCCTGCTGAATCTGATGGC
>JADLHI010000275.1 GCA_020848895.1 Hyphomonadaceae bacterium | reverse complement strand
GGCGCGCGGACGTTGAAGGCAAAGTCCACGACGTCGGAGATGTTGTAATAGACCTTGAAGTGAATATCGACGATGTTGCGGTCGCTGGTGAGCATCAGCCCTTCTTCGGGATTCTCGCAACGATTGGTCTCGCGGTCACAGCCGATGTCGTCGCTGCGCTGACCGGTGACGTTGAATTTTTGGCGTGCTTCGATCGGCGCAGGCAGATGCCAGTGCGCACCCGGGCCGGCGATGCGATCAAAGCGGCCCAGCCGCGTGATGACCGCCTGCTCGCCTTCGGTGACGAAATAGACGCCTGTCAAAAGCCAGCCGACGAACAAAATTCCTAGGATGGCCGGCCATTGCAGCGGACGCCGGCCGCCGCTCGCGCCGCCGCCACCACCGCCGCCGCCAAAAAAGCGCTCGCGCCATTGGCGCATCATGTCTTCGAGATCCGGCCCCTGCGGAGGGGGTGTTGGACGCGGCGGCTGTTGCTGGCCCCACGGTTTGCGTGGACCGCCACCCCAGGGACCTTGGCTGCCGCCGCGCGGCGGACCGCCTGATTGGTCATTCCAAGGCATGCTTGCCCGCCCCTTCTGGTGCTCGCCGCGCGTCATTCTTGACGCCGGATTTGGGAGCTTGCCGCGCTCCCATGCGCGCCGATATGTGACCCCTGTGCTAAGGGATCAAGCATGAACAACCGGTTGGCGGACCTAACAGAGCGCGTCAAAGCGCGCCTCAATGCGATCAAAGACCCGATCGGCGGCAAGGGTTTGTTCACGTCCGGGCGCGTGAAGGGGCTCGATGCGCGCGCTGACGGCAAGGTCTCGTTTACGATCGAAGCGCCGGCCGATGTGGCGGAACTTTATGCGCCCGTGCGCGATCGCGCTGAAGCGGCGGCGCGCAGCGTCGACGGCGTGACGAGCGTGACCGCGGTGTTGACGGCGGAGACGACGGCCAACGCGCCGGCGAAAAGCACGGGCGGCGTGGGCCGTGTGAAGCAGATCATCGCGGTGGCGAGCGCTAAGGGCGGCGTCGGCAAATCAACCGTCGCGGTCAATCTGGCGTGCGCGTTCGCCTCGTTGGGGATGAAGACGGGGCTGCTCGATCTCGATGTTTACGGGCCGTCCGCGCCGACCCTTCTGGGAACGGGCGCCAAGAAGCCGCGCATGCGCGAGGACAAGTTGCTCGAGCCGCTTGAGGCGCACGGGCTGAAGACGATGTCGATCGGCTATCTGGTCGATCCGAGTTCGCCGATGATCTGGCGCGGCGCGATGGCGACAAGCGCGGTGCGGCAGATGATCGATGAGGTCGTCTGGGGCGATCTTGATGTGCTGCTGCTCGATTTGCCGCCTGGGACTGGCGATGTGCAACTCACATTGGTGCAGCGCGTGCCGCTGGCGGGCGCGGTGATTGTCTCGACACCGCAAGAAATGGCGCTGGCGGATGTGCGGCGCGGCTTGGCGATGTTTGAAAAGACGCGCGCGCCCATTTTGGGCGTGATTGAGAACATGGCGTATTTCGAAACACCCGACGGCCAGCGCACGCACATTTTCGGCGAAGGCGGCGCGAAGCGCGTGGCGGCGGATGTGGGCGCGCCGTTCCTGGGTGAGATTCCGATTGATGTTGCGCTGCGCGAGAGCTGCGACGTGGGCGCGCCGCTCGTGGCGACGCAGCCGGAGCATCCGGTGTCAAAGCGTTTCCGCGAGATCGCCGCGGCAGCGCTGGACAACGCCGCGCGGATGAACAAGCCTGCTCCGGCAATACGCATCAAGTGATCTTCTCGCCCCGCGCAGCGGGGGAGGATGTCGCGAAGCGACAGGAGGGGGATATGAGCGGCGGCGCAGACGACATGTCCCCCACCCCCAGCCCCTCCCCCGCGTTGCGGGGCGAGGGGAATACGCGACGTGCAATTCTCGGCGCGGCAGCGGCGTTGCCGCTGGCGGCGTGTTCGCAGCAAACACCAACGATCGTTGTCGGCGCCGGCGTGTTTGGCGCTTGGACAGCTGAACACCTGCGGCGCAAGGGCAAGCGCGTCATTCTGGTCGATCAGATGGGGGCGGCGAATGCGCGCGCGTCGAGTGGCGGCGAAAGCCGGATGACGCGCGGGACCTACGGGCCCGACGAAATCTATACCCGCATGGCGCTGGCTTCGCTGGAGGAATGGAAGCGATTGTCGGCGCGCTCGGCGCTGCCGCTCTTCCACAATGCGGGCGTGCTGTTCTGCTTCCAGGAGATGATCGACTACGCACGTGACTCGATTGCGGTGCATGAGCGGCTGCACTTGCCGCTGGAGCAGATCGATGCGCCAGCTCTGCGTACGCGCTGGCCGCAGATGAATTTCGACGGCATCGCCTTCGGGCTGTTCGAGCCGGAGTTCGGCGCGCTGATGGCGCGGCGCGGCGTTGAAGAAACCGTCGCGCGGTTTGTGCGGGCCGGCGGCGAGTACATGCTGGCGCGCGCCGAGCCTGGCGCAAATGGCGGAAGCGTCGTGCTGGATGGTCAGCCCTACGATGCGGCGGCGGTCGTGTGGGCGTGTGGGCCGTGGTTGCCGAAGGTGTTTCCGGATGTGCTGGGCGAGCGCATCTTTGTGACGCGCCAAGAAGTGGCGTTCATCGCGCCGCCGGATGGCGATGATTCATTCGAAGCGTCCCGCCTCCCCGGCTGGGCGGATTTCAACAATGGCGATCTCTATTACGGCTTCCCGAATCTCGAAGGTCGCGGCTTCAAGATTGCGCGCGACACGCACGGGGAGCGCTTCGATCCGGATACCGGCGATCGGCGCATCACGGAAGAAGGCGCGGCGCTGCTGCGTGCGTTTGCGGAGCGGCGCTTTCCAGCGCTGGCCGGCCGGCCGTTCACCGAGTTCCGCGTTTGCCAGTACGAGAATTCGTCCAACGGCGACTTTCTGATTGATCGGCACCCGACGCTTGAGGGCGCGTATCTGCTCGGCGGCGGCTCGGGGCACGGGTTCAAGCATGGGCCGGAGGTTGGGCGCATGATGGCGGAGCTGGTGGTGAACGGCACAGCGCCGGACCAGCGCTTCTCGCTCGCGTCAAAACAGACCGTGCAGGCGCGCAGACGTGCTCTAATATGGACCGCCGGCGTCTCGCCGGCATGCGCTGGAGTTGGCCGGCGAGACGCCGGCGGTCCATATTAGGCCAGCTCAAACTTGATCGGCAGCGTTTTCAGGCCGTTGACGAAAAAGCTTTCGCTGTAGCGCGGTTCGCCGTCGAGGCTGACGCTTTTGAGACGCGGCAGCAATTCTTCGAACAGGATGCGCATCTCTAGCCGCGCGAGGTGTTGGCCGAGGCAAAGGTGCGCGCCATTGCCGAAAGCGAGCTGACGGTTAGGCGTGCGGTCGATGTCGAACGCGTCGCTGTTCGGGAACACCTCTTCGTCGCGATTGCCGGAGGCGTAGCAGAGCATCATCCAATCGTTCTGCTTGAGCCGCCGGCCGCGAAGTTCGGTGTCCTCGGCGGCGGAGCGCATGAAAGTTTTGACCGGCGTGGTCCAGCGGATCGCTTCTTCGATCACCGCAGGAATGAGCGATGGATCGGCTTTGACGCGATCGAACAGGCCGGGCTGCGTCGCCAGCGCCCACATGACGCCGGCGGTTGAGGACGAGGTCGTGTCGTGGCCCGCCGTTGCGACGATGGTGTAATAGCCGGTGCGCTCGAACGGCGGCAACGGCGCGCCGTCGATCTCGGCGTTGGCGAGCAAGGTGGCGAGATCGTCGCGCGGGTTGGCGCGGCGGTCGGCGGTAATCTTCTCAAAATAATCGGTGAAATCCTGGACAACGCCAACGAGCAGCTGCGCGAAGCTTTCGTCGCTGAGGGCGGCTTTGAAACGTTCGGTGTCCGGGTCGGAGGCGCCGAAGAGTTCCTGCGTGAGGCGCAGCATGCGACCGAAATCTTCTTCCGGCACGCCAAGGATGTTCATCACCACGCGCAGCGGATAGTGCATCGCGACATCCTTGACGAAATCGCACTGACCATCGAGCGACGCGAAGTGATCGGCCGCCTGCTTGGCCAGCGCGCGGACATCGGCTTCGCGCTTCTTCACGTTCGCCGGCATGAACCAGGCCTGCGTCAGCAGCCGGTACTTCATGTGATCGGGCTCATCCATCTGCACCAGCGAGCGCACCAGGTGTGGCGTGCCGGTGATGGCGCGGGCGCGGGCTTCGCCCGATTGGCTGGTCAGCGTCGTGCTGCGCACACCGGAGGGAAAGCGCGCGTTGTTGCGGCTGATCTCTAGAATGTCGGCATGCTTGGTCACGACCCAGAACGGATCGAAGCCCTCGACTTCGGCGACGCCAAGCGGATTGTTGGCGCGCAGCCAGCGATAAGCTTCATGGATGGCGTCGGTGGCGTAGGCCGGCGAAGACACGAGCGCTTCGGCAACGTCATCCGGAATCCGCACCGTCTGCATCAAATCCTCCTGGTTTCGCCTCAGTGTGCGCCGAAACTCGGGGCGCGGGCAACACGCGTGGCGCCCCATCCGGGGCTTGCCGCAACGTCGCTTGCGTGTTTAGCGTTGCGACGGGGGACTGCAGAATGCCGGCACTTCGGGCGATCTTGGCGGCTTTGTTCATTCCCGCGCTCGGCGCGGCGGTGACGCTTTACATCATCAACTCCGCGGCGGCGGCCGAAGGCGCGAGCCTCTCCGATATCGCCAACCTGTGTTTGCCGGGCGGCCCTAGCCTCACGCTCTCGCCGGTGTGCATGAACATCCAGAATCACTACGTGCTGCTGCTGGTCTGCGCGGCGACGGCGACCGCGGGCTTGGCGCTGATCCTGGCGTTTTCGATCGCAAGCTTCCTCACTGGCGCAAATCGCGTGCTGCTGAGCTTCATCTTTCCAGGACTTTCGTTCCTGGGGCTGATTGTGGTGGCGCTGCTTGTGGTTGCGCAGATCGCGATCATCGCCGCGACGGCGTATTTCGCCGAAGCGTTCTGGCTCGGCCAAGTCCACATGACGATCCTTCTAGGTTTCGCAGCGCTCGGCGCGCTCCTCGGCCTTGGGATTTTGTGGCGCACGCTGCGCATGTTCCGCCCAGCGGTTGGCGCCGTGGTTGGCGTGCCGTTCTCGCCGATCGAACAACCGCGCCTAGCGCTGCTGGTGCAGCAGATCGCCAACGCAACCAAGGCGCGGATGCCGGACAACATCGTTCTGGGCCTCGATCCGAACTTCTTCGCCACCACCGCGCCCATGCACACGCCGACCTCGCGGCGGCTACTGACAGGGCAGACGCTCTATCTGTCGCTGCCGCTGATGCGGGTGCTTTCGCTGGATGAGGTAAAGGCCGTCGTCGGCCATGAACTGGCGCACTTCTCCGGCGCCGATACGATTTACAGCCGCAATTTCGCGCCGATCTATCGCGGCCTTGAGGAGGCCTCACAAGCGGCGGGCGAGCACAAGAAATACGACAAGAATCCCCTGCTCATGCCGGCGCGGCTGTTCTTGCGCTTCATGATCGATTGTTTTGCCCGCAACGCCGCCAAATCCAGCCGCTCGCGCGAATTGCGCGCCGATCAGATCGGATCGACGGCATCGTCCTCAGCCGACCTCGGCTACGCGCTGATCAAGGTCGGCATCCTCTCGATGCTCTGGAACAAGGAAATCGACGATACGCTGAACGACATTTCGCGCGGCAAATTCCGCCGCAACATGTCGGCGAGCTTTCAGGACAAACTGCGCTTTGACGTCGATCCGGAGAAACTGCCGCCGCTGGTGGCCTTCTCGCTCGGCGATCACACGCCTCACCCGACGGACTCGCATCCCGAAACCAAGGAGCGTCTGACGCACCTCGGCTTGAACCTCGTAGATGTGACGTCTGAAGCACGAGTTATGGAAAGGTTCTTCGCCGCACGGCCAGCGGCGATGGCGCTCGACAACATGGAGAATGTCGAGGAAATTCTGACCCAGATCTATCACCAGATCATCATCGGTCCGCGCAACGTGCCGCAGGCGGAGCGCACGACCGACGAGGTGTTCGTCTCGTTCCTCTCAGCGTTCCTTGCGCACATGGTGACGGCCGACGGCGTCGTCGATGAGCGCGAGGTCGAGACGGCCGAGCGTGAGGCGATCTCGCACATCGGCGGCGGCTTCGATGCGCGCGAATTCCGCGAGTTCTGCCGTAACACCGATCAGCTGGCGCCGCTCTCGAAACTGACGGAATGGTCGACCAAGTTCCTGACGCCGCAGGGCTTCGAGATGCTGCTCGACATGTTGAAGAAGATCGCGGAGGCCGATGGCGAGTTGCATGAGCGCGAGCAGAAAATTCTCGACGACGTGCGCGCGATTTATGACGGCCTGAAAGCCGCGGAGGCCGCGGGCGCGGCCGCGCCGAACCCGCCGCGGGGCGCTAGGCGCTGAATACCGACCGCCAGCGGCACGCCGGCATGCGCCGGAGCTGGCCGGTGGGACGCCGGCGGTCCATATTGCTCCGGCTTGGGCGCGCGGATGGCGCTGGTCTGGCGGCATTGGCCCGGCAGAATGGCAGTTTTGTCACTGCGGAGCTGAGCGTATCGTCGTTAGATGGGCGCCATGAAATACGACAACATCCTGCAGACGGTTGGCGATACGCCGGTGGTGAAGCTGGGCGTGATCGCGCCGGAGCATGTTTCGCTCTACGTCAAAGTCGAAGCCTTCAATCCGATGGGATCGGTGAAGGACCGCTTGGCGTTAGCGGTGATCGAGGACGCCGAGCGGCGCGGCGCGTTGAGACCCGGACAAACGGTCATCGAGGCGACGAGCGGCAATACCGGCATTGGCCTGGCGATGGTGTGCGCGCGCAAGGGCTATCCCCTTGTCATCGTCATGGCGGAGAATTTCTCCATCGAGCGCCGGCGCTTGATGCGCTTTCTGGGCGCGAAAGTTGTGCTGACGCCGGCGGCGGATAAGGGCAGCGGCATGCTGGCGAAAGCAGTCGAACTGGCGGAAACGCACGGCTGGTTCCTGACGCGCCAGTTCGAGAACGAAGCCAATGCAGACATGCATAGCGCGACAACCGCGCAGGAAATTTTGCGCGACTTCGAAGGCGAGCGGCTCGACTATTGGGTGAGCGCTTATGGCACTGGCGGCACGGTGAAAGGTGTGGCGCGGACGCTGAAAGCGCAGCGCCCCGAGACGAAGGTCATCGTCACTGAGCCGGACAATTCGCAAGTGCTCGGCACTGGGTTGACGGATCGCTTCCGCCCGCATCCAGTGCAAGGCACGTCGCCCGATTTTATTCCGAAACTCACGGCGGATGCGAAGGCCGCGGGTTATATCGACGAAATCGTGCCGGTGAATGGCGGCGATGCGCTGCGGCTCGCGCGCGAGCTTGCAACCAAGGAAGGCATTTTCGTTGGCATCTCGGCGGGTGCGGCTGTGGCGTGCGCATTGAAGGTCGCAGAAACGGCGCCGAAAGGTTCGACAATCCTCGCCATGCTGCCCGATACCGGCGAGCGCTATCTCTCGACACCACTATTCGATGACGTGGCTATCGACATGACGCCGGAAGAGGAAGCGATCTCGAAATCGTCGCCGTCGAACCGGTTCGATATCCGTCCCGTCGCTGCTCCGATCGCGGCGCCAGCCCAAGCGCCGGCGGACGAGGAAGCGACGGCCTTTGTCGACAAGCTCATCGCCGAAGAGCCAGTGCTGCTGTTCGCGCTGGAATGGTGCGAATTCTGTTGGGCGACGCGCAAACTCTTCAAGGCGCACAACATCGCCTACCGTTCGATCGATCTCGATTCTGTGGCGATGCAGAAGGACGATTGGGGCGGACGGGTGCGGCGCGCCGTTGGCGCACGCGTGGGCGGGCCGACGATTCCGCAAGTGTTCATCGGCGGCGAACTGGTCGGCGGCAATGCCGAGATATTCGACGCGGCGCGCGGCGGCGCGCTGCAGGAGAAGTTGCGCGCAGCGGGCGTGGCGTTCGACGCAGACGCGAAGGTAGATTACGACGCCCTGCTGCCGAAGTGGCTGAAAAAGAGCGCTTAACATGGACCGCCGGCGCCTCGCCGGCATGCACTAGCGCTGGCCGGCGGGACGCCGGCGGTCCATATTACTCCAGCCTTAGCACCCGGATGGTGTTGGTCTTGCCGGCGCGGCCGAAGGGGATGCCGGCGATGATGGCGACGCGGTCGCCGATTTCGGCGACGCCGAGCTTGCGGACGGCAGCGTCGGCTTTCGAGACCATCTCTTCGACGTTCTCAACGTCCTCCGTCACCATCGAGCGCACGCCCCAGACCAGCGCCAGTTTGCGCGCCGTCATCAAGAATGGCGTAAGCCCGATAACGCCGCAGCGCGGGCGTTCGCGGGCGACGCGGATCGCGGTCGAGCCGGTGGCGGTGTAGGCGACGAGCGCGGCGCAGCCGATGACGTCGGCGATGTGGCGGGCGCTGAGCGCGATGGCGTCGGCGGTGGTTGCTTGCGGGGGCGTCATGTCGCGCGGCAGCGACGCCCAGTATTCTTCGTCGTCCTCCACCGCGCGGATGATGCGATCCATGATCGCGACGGCGCTTTGCGGATGGCGGCCGACGGCGCTTTCGGCGCTCAGCATCACCGCGTCGGCGCCCTGATAGACGGCGGTGGCGACGTCGGAGGCTTCGGCGCGCGTCGGCGTTGACGCTTCGACCATGCTCTCAAGCATGTGCGTCGCAACGATCACCGGCTTACCCGCGGCGCGCGCGGTGCGGATGATCTTGCGCTGAGCGATCGGGACTTGCTCTGGCGGCAATTCGACGCCGAGATCGCCGCGCGCGACCATGACTGCATCCGCCACCTCAACGATGGCTTCGATTTCCGCGAGCGCGGATGGCTTTTCGATTTTGGCGATGATGCTGGCGCGGTCGCCGATGAGGCCGCGCGCCTCGCGCACGTCTTCGGGATGCTGCACGAACGAAAGCGCGATGTAGTCGACGCCGAGTTCGAGCGCATAAGCGAGGTCTTCCCTATCCTTTGCTGTGAGCGCGCTGATCGGGATGCGGCGCGTCGGGACATTGACGCCCTTTTGGTTTTTCAGCGTGCCGCCGAAATCGACGCGGGCCTTGCATTGCGTGCGCCCACGCTCGGTGACGGTGACTTGCAGCTTGCCGTCGTCGAGCTTCAGGATGTCGCCGACTTCGAGCGCGTTCACGAGTTCTGGATGCGGCATGCGAATGAGGCCGTCCGAACCCGGCTCATTCGAGGCTTCAATAGTGACGGTGTCGTTGAAACGAAGTTTGATCTCGCCGTTCGCGAACATGCCGACGCGGATTTTCGGACCTTGCAGGTCCGCGAATACGCCGACGGGCGTGCCTGCCTGCGCTTCGGCGGCGCGGATCGCCTGCATGCGGCGGGCGTGATCTTCGCGCGCGCCGTGGCTGAAGTTCAGGCGGAAGCAATCGACGCCGGCCTGGATCAACGTCGCCAAGCGTTCCGGCGCATCGCTGGCCGGGCCCATTGTAGCGACGATCTTACAATCGCGTGCGCGCATTTGTGCTCCGCAAGGCAGTAGGGAATAGGCAGTAGGCAATAGGGATTCGACGCCGCCTGAGCAACCGCGCCCTACTGCCCCACTGCCAACTGCCTACTGCCCCATTTTATACGGCCCGCCCTTTTCCAGCGCCTTCTGGTAGGCTGGGCGGGCTTGTTGCAGTTTTCTGACACGGACCATGTTGGGATAACGATCGAGGCCGCCGCGATTGTTTCCAGCGTCGAGCACGAAGCTCATCTGGATGTCGGCTGCGGTGAAGCGATCGGCTGCGAAATAGTCTTTGCCTTCAAGATGAGCGTTGATGAAGCTGAAGTGGTTGTCGATCTCGGGATCGACGCGCATCTGCATCAGCGGCGCGCCGTTCTCGCCAAGCAGGCCGACATAGAGCTTCAAGAGCAGCGGCAGCATGGCTGAGCCTTCGGCGAAGTGCAGCCAATAGAGATAATCGAAGCGCGCCGCGTCGCCCGGCGGCACGGCGAGCGCGCCGAAGGCTTCGTTCTCCGCGAGGTATTCTATGATCGCCGCCGACTCCGCCAGCACCTTGCC
>JADLHI010000274.1 GCA_020848895.1 Hyphomonadaceae bacterium | reverse complement strand
TCGGCCGCGTGGCGTCGCCGAAAAGCACATCCTCGCCGCCGCGTTGTTCGTCGCCGAAACGTTCGCGCGCCAACGCGAATGCCTCATCGAGCATGCCGAGCTGCGAGAATTCCATCAGCGCCTGCGCCGTCGGCAGATCGCCGCTAGCGCTGCAATCGACGACCTGGCGCACCGCGCCGGCCCGCGCCACCGTCTCGGGCGCCGCGCGCATCGCGTCGGCTGCATAGCGCCAGCACTGGCGCGCGCGGGTCGAGCGGATCTGTGAGGCCGGCGCATCGATCAGCGCCAGCGCATCGTCGTAAGCGCCGCTCCAGAACGCGACCCGCAGATGCAAGAGCCAAAGGCCGGGATCGTCCGGCGAGATCTCATCCAGCTGCGCGGCGATATCGCGCGCGCTTTCGACATCGCCGCTTTGCAGCATGATGGCGCCGACCGTTGCACGCTTGTTGAGCGAGAGCGGATCGAGCGTGCTGGCGTTGCGCGCATACGCGAGCGCATCGCCAAAGCGGCCGACTTCAAAGAGCAGCGTCGCATACTCGGCGCTGACGGCGCTGTTGCGTTCGTCCTGTTCAAGCCCGCGCTGCAATGTGCGCTCGCGCGCATCCCAGCGCCGCCGCGGCTCGATACGCGCCAATGCCATATAGGCTTCGCCAAGGCTGCGATCCTGGCGCAGCGCGCGCTCGGCATTTTCGTGCACTTCGGCGCGCAATTGCTGGCGCTGCGGTTCGGAGGCGGTTTCGATCAGCGCGGCGGTTTCGGCCGCGAGCAGCGCGCGCGCCAACGCCATGTCCGGCGCCTGCGCCACGACTTGCGAGAGCGCCTCGCGGTTTTGTGCGCGCGCATCGCGCTCTTCGCGGCGCGCGCACATGGAAAGCAGAAGCGCATAAGCGTCCGCGGCCGCTGTCGCCCCGGCGCGCAGCGCGCACGAGATGGCGCTGACGCCGTGCGCGGCGGCGCGCTGGCGCAGCATCGCGGAAGCCTCCGCTGGTCCTTCAACAACTTCGGACCAAAGCGGCGCGCGATCGGCCGTGCGCGCTACGGCGATCGTAATCCGCAACGTTCGATCGTTACGCTCGACCGCGCCCTCCAACGCGAATGGCGCGCCTGATGCGCGTGCGCGATCCAAGAGTTGATCGCGCGGCGTATCGCTGCGTGCGCCTTCGCGCGCCAGTGTATCGATGCCCGCGGCGCGCAGCGCGGTGTTGGCGTCCTCGGCAACGCCTTCAGCGAGGCCTTGCAACTCTCTGTCCGGCGCGGAAAGTGAAAGCACTGCGACGCGAGGTTGCGGTTCGCCGGTGAACAAAGGCCAAGCAACAACGGCGATCAGCGCAACGGCAACCGCCGCCACGCCGCCGGCGATCATCATTTGCTTGCGCGTCCATGGCCGCTTCACGCCGGCAGTGGCGTCGTGCGTGAGTTCGTAGATGGCGATGCTCTCGTCCATCTTTTCAAGCTTGATCGCGCCTTTTGGCACGAGTTTGTCGACCAGCGGTCCGCGCAGCGCTTTGCGCGTGTTCTCCGAGACGACCACGACGCCGGGGCGCGCGTATCGTTGCAGACGCCCGGCGATGCTGACGCCATGGCCGAGCAAGTCGCCCGTCGGCATTGGCGAAACCTCACCGGTGTGCACGGCAACGCGGATCGGCGGATCGGAAACCGCCGCAAGATCGAGCGCGGCGTGCACAGCCCCGAACGCGCTCGAATATTCCATCATCACCGCGTCGCCGGAGGTGTTGAAGATACGGCCGCCATGTTCGGAGGCGATGTTGGCGCAGCGTTCGCCCAACCGCGCAACGGCGGCGATCGCGCCCGCCTCGTCAGCCTCGGCCATCGCCGAAAAGCCATCGACGTCCACAGCGACAATGGTGGTTAGTTTCCCAGCGCCCACGTCTTACCCTCGGCGGCGGGACAATGCCGGGAGAGGGAGGCCAGGTCTAGCGTTTCAGCTAGCGATGATAGGGTTCGCAACCGATGCCGTCGCCATCGCCGTCGAGGTGCTCGCCGTAACCGGGATCACCGGCATGGACGGGCGCTGCGCCCGCCGCGCGCGCCGCAGCGCAATTTCTGAACGGAGCTGCGGCGTAGCTCGTGTTGACCACCGGCTGCTGGCGCGCGCGAAGCATCGCCTGGGGCGATGAGGACGCCGCGATTGCTGCGGTGTGCGCGGGCCGATCGCTCAGCTTCTCGACCGCAAAGTAGGCGAGCACCCCGATGATGACGCCGATCGAGATCGGCGGCGCCCATGTGCGCAAATTGCGAAGCATGCGCTTCATCACGATTTGTTGGCGGAGCGTTGTCATGCCCTTGCATCTGCAAGGACCGTGCGCGTTTACCGACGCATTGTGACAGTGAGGCCGGTAAAGCTCTCATTCTGGTTGAATGTCTGCGTGCCGACAGTCGTCGCTTCTTCGCGTTCGACGTAAGCCAGCGAAGCTTGCACGCCGTTGCGCTCGTAGGTGACGCCAACCGACATGTCGCCGACCTGCACGCGATCCTGCAATTGCAGGGACGGGCCTTGGCTGCCGAATTCGCTGCGCTGGCCAGGCTGCCAGGTCAGGGCTTCGTCGTCCGACGCTACGAACACGTAAGTCGAGGAGCCTGGCTGGTTTTGATCGTTGTCTTGACCGACCAGACCCCGGCCGATGCGGACTTCCGAACCGCGGCCGGCGCGATCGATGTCGCCGTCCGCGCCTGCGCCGAGGGAAGCGCGCTGCGCGAAGGAAACGTCGAGGTCGCCATCGCCGGCGGCGAATTCCACTTCGACCCGGCGTGGGCCTTCGGTGGTTTCGGGCGTCGCGGTGTTGGGGCCGAAGCGTTGGTTGATGTCGCTGCGGACCGAGACGTTGGAGCGGCGAAGGACCGTTTGCGTGTCGGTGAAATCGACTTGGCCGGCCTCAGTGGCGGCGTGCCGATCGGCGGCCGGCAGGGGAGCTTCCTGCGCGGCGGCGACAGTCGCGCCGAGCAGCGCCGCGACGAGCGCGCCGCCTGCGAGCAGTGCCGTACGGTTGTTTACCAATCCACCCATCACAGCCTCGAAGTGTCGTACCGAAGCAGCAATGCATATTGGCTGCCACATGTTCCGCGCGGTGTTAAGTGTTTGTTGGTCCGGGCGGGGCGTTTCCCCCCGCCCGGAGCCAGTTTAGTGCCGCATCGTGATGGTCAAGCCAGCGAAGCTATCGTCCCGCGTGAAGGACTGAGAGCCGCTGACGACGGTGAATTCACGCTCGACATAGGCCAATGAGGCCTGAATGCCGTAACGCTCGTAGGTGATGCCGGCTTGCATGTCGCCGATCTCAACTCGGTCTTGCAGACCGAAAGAGGGGCCGTTGGAGCCGCCGAAATCGCTGCGCGCGCCGGGACGCCACGTCAGCGCTTCGTCTTCAGACGCCGCGAAGAAGTACCAAGTTGGTTCAGCCGAGGGCCGGCTGCGTTCGATATCGAGGCCGCGCCCGAGGCGCAGTTCCGATGCCCGGCTTTGCCGGTTGATGTCGCCCTGATCGTTAAAGCCGAGACCGCCGCGCTGCGCGAACGACACGTTAAGTCCGGACATGCCGGGCCCGACGAATTCGAACTCGTAACCACGTTGGCTGCCGCGCCCTGAATAGCTTGGCTCGGACGGAGCAAGGTTGCTGAAACGATTGGAGCCTTCGCTCGAACTGAGCTGAAAGCGACTGGATAACGGTTGTCCAGGATCGGCCAAGTCTACGCCGTTGATTGCGTAGCTGGGTGCGCCTGGATCGACCGCATCTTCGGCGGTTGCGATGTTAGCTGCGAAACTTACAAACCCGACCAACCCAACGACCACGAGCTTGCGTAAAAGCATCGCGATCTACCTCCCATTGACATGAGGATCACGTAAGTAAGGTTACTGAATCGCTAAGCCTTGTGGGCGCGAAACGCAGTTGATTAGCAGTGTGCGAATGCGAACGGCTGCGTTCGTTAGGTTTCCGTTGCTTCGCCGGGCGGTTTTGCAGCCGTGAGTGTGCGCTGCATCACGATGACATCGAGCAATTTGCCGAACTTTTCGCCGACCTCCCGAAGCGTGCCGACGTGTTGGAATCCGAGCTTGCGGTGCAATCCGATCGAAGCGGCATTGTAGCTATCGCCGATAAAGGCAAGCGCTTCACGTGCGCCGTCGGCGCGCAAACTCGTTAACACTTCAGCAAGCGCCACCGAACCGGCGCCCATGCGCGCGGACGTGTGCGCCGTATAGACGGAGACCTCGAAGGTCTTTTCGTAGGCGGCGCGGTCGCGATATTGAACCGCGTACGCAAAGGCGAGGACGCGGCTTACGTCATCGGGCGGCGAAGCGACCATGAACGGCCAGCCGCGATCGACGACATTGCTCCAGCGCCGGGTCATTTCCTCGAGCGACGGCGGCTCGATCTCGAACGTGCCGGTGCCGGTTTCGACGGCGTGAGCGTAGATGAGCTGCACGAAACGGAGATCCTGCTGGAAGCAGGGGCGGGCGATCAGGCGGGGATGCTTTTGGGGCACGTCTTTCGGTGGCGCGGTTTGGCGGTCGGGGTCAAGCCGGCTCGCCTGTCGGCTTCTGATACCGCATGCGGCTGCGGGTCCTATTCACGGGATGCCAACCTGCTTGGATTAGGATCGATTCCGAAATGGCGGGATTGGCGAACATCGGTCCGGCCCGGGCCCTGTGCCTTGGGTTGATGACGGCGGCTTTGGCCGCCTGCGCAACCACGTCGGCGCCAATCTCGGCCGCCGGACGTGGCGGGGCCGAGCGGCTGCCTGACTTTGACGGCCAGGACGCCCGCGTCACCGATTACGCCGCCAACCTGCAGTGCGTGCCGTTCGCGCGGGAAGCCTCTGGTGTTCAGATTTACGGAAACGCCAACACTTGGTGGGCGCAGGCCGCGGGGCGCTATCCGCGCTCCAACGTGCCGGCGTTCGGCTCGGTTTTTGTGCTTCACGGCTACAACACCACCGCCCGTGGCCACGTGGCCGTGGTTACGCACATCGACTCCAGCCGGGTCATCCGGGTCGATCAAGCCAATTGGCTGAATGGCGGGGAAATCAGCCGTGGCGTCCCGGTTATCGACGTTTCGCCCAACAACGACTGGACCGAAGTGAGGATATGGCACATCCCCGGCGGCCAATGGGGCGCGCGGGTTTACCGTGCGGATGGGTTCATCCATCCCTTCCAATTACGGGCTGCGCTGAGCTGAAAGTTCGCGCGTTAAGCTTTATTGATAGCCCGGCAAGACTAAAGTTAACGCGAGAGACGAAGAACTAGATCAATATCTAGTCTTCATAGAGTTCGTTTACCATACGAACACTCACCTTTCGATTTCTTCAGCTAGGCGTTTAGGTTTTTCTTAACCTCGGGCGGGCTTTTTATGTCCCAGATTGGGGCAGAAGCTCGTCTAGGCTCGATGAGAGCATGTTTGATTCTCGCGCGCTCCTCGTAGCGGCCGCAGCGGTCACCGGCTTTGCCGGCCTACCGTCCGAAGCGGAAGCGCTGACGCCGTTGTCGCTCGATCTCGCGATCGACCCGACGGTGACTGAGGGGCCATCAGAACACGCTGTGCTTGCGCCCAGTTCTTTCGAGCGTGAGCCTGACGAAGCGTACGAACCCATTGCACGCGTGACCAATTACCGGTCGCGGCTGCAATGCGTTCCGTTTGCGCGCCGCGAGTCCGGCGTCGAAATCTATGGCAATGCCAATACGTGGTGGGTTCAGGCCCAAGGCCGCTACGAAACCGCTGAAGCGCCGAGCGAAGGCGCCGTCATGGTGCTGCACGGCTATAACACCAACGCGCGCGGCCATGTCGCCGTTGTGAAAGAGCAAGTTTCGCCGCGTCTCGTCATCGTCGATCACGCCAACTGGCTGAACGGCGGCGAGATCACGCGCGACGTGCCGATCATGGATGTATCCGAAGCCGGCGACTGGTCGGAAGTGCGCGTGTGGAACGTGCCGGGCCGTCACTGGGGCGGGCGCACCTATCGCGTTCAAGGCTTCATCTTGAACATGCTGACTGAGCAAGCGCGGGCCGAGCAGGTCCGTCAGACCGCGATGCTGCACGAGACCGCGGGCGAGGCCATCCCGCTGAGCTGATCGGCCCTCGGCGCCGTCCGGTTTTGGCGCTCGCTTCGATTGAGCACCGCCGTTGGCGATCCCAAAGTCTTCCGATTTCTGACCGCCTGCCGTTCCATCGCCGCTTTCGCCGCGCTAGCTTCCGCGCCTCGCCGCGCGGACCGCCGGTGTGGAGGGGACGATGGCCAACACAGCCGCAGCAGCGGACGCACCGCGCAAACCCAAATCAAGGGCCAGGAACCGCGAGGGCATCGCGCTGTTTCATTGGCTGACGCGCAATTGGGTGTGGGACACGTTCATTCTTCTTTGCATCGTCGCGAACGCCGCGATCCTCGGCTACGACGCGCACGTCGGCGAGGCAGGCCCGTGGCATACCAAGATCGAAGAGTGGAATACCTACTTCCTCTTCATCTTCACCGGCGAACTGGTGTTCGAATTCTTGGCGCAAGGGCCGCGCAAGTATTTTCGAAACGGCTGGAACGTCTTTGACGTTATTGTCGTCGGTCTGAGCTACATCGCCGTCAGCCCGGCGATCTCGGCGTTGCGGACGCTGCGCGTGGTGCGTGTTTTCCGCTTGGTCAGCGCGGTTCCGCAAATGCGCCGCGTCGTTGAAGCTCTGTTCAGCGCGATGCCCGGCATCTTGGCGTCGTTCGCGATCTTGGCAGTGGTTTTCTACATCGCCGCCGTGATGGGCACGACGCTCTTTCACACCGATCCGGGATTCAAGGATCTCGGCGCTTCGCTGATTTCGCTCTTCGCGCTTTCGCAATTCGACGGCTGGGGTGACACGATCGCGCGCCTGCAGGATCACAATCCCTATGCGTGGGTGTTCGTCATCGGCTTCACCATCATCGCGGCGTTCGCGGTGTTGAATCTCTTCATCGGCGTTATCGTCGAGGCGGTGCAGGCAGCGCCGCAGGAAGAGATCAAGGAAGAGATCGAGGAAGTGCAGGAGGACGTTGTGGAGATTCAAGAAGCGCAGGAAGACGCCGCCGTCGTCCAGCAGCGTATTCTTGAGGAACTCCGCGCGCTGCGCGCCGAGGTCACGGCGTTGCGGGGAACCTCGTCGCCGCCGCAAAGCTGATCAGGTTCGTTGCGGAACGCCGTCGGCGGAGCGTGCTTCAGCGGCCGGCGTCGGTTGTGCGGGCGCCGGCCACGAGCACGGGCGGCGATAGTACGCGGTTGATGCCTTGGATGACGCCGTTCGACGCGTCGATATCGGGCATCACCACCAGCTCATCGTTGACGCGCAGGCCATCGCGGCCATCGACGGTGACGCGATAGCCGTTGGCGGTTTCGGGGCGCGCGATGCGCGCACCGACGCTCTCGGTCGTCACGCGCTCGGCAACAACATGGTAGGCAAGCAGCGCCAACAGCTCATCGCGATTTTGAGGCTGCATCAGCCGATCGACTTCCGCTTGATCCATCTGACGGAAGGCTTCGTCGGTCGGGGCGAAGATCGTGAACGGGCCTTCGCCGCGCAACGTGTCTTCGTAGCCGGCGGCTTCGACCGCGGCGAGGAAGCGCGTGAATTGTCCGGTCGCCGCGGCGACGTCGAGCACATCGCCCTCCGGATTTGGCGTCTGCGTTTCAGCGATGAAGAAGCGGTCGGCGTCCTGCGCGCTGGCGGCTTGGGGCGCGAGCAGGCAAGCAGCGGCGAGCAAGGCGGCGCGAAGAGGGCGTTGGAACTTTGTCATAAGCGATAAACACGCTTCGGCGTCCGCGGTTTCATGGTCGTCGCAACGGGGTGGCGCCGCGCTAGGTCAGCGGCGATAATGCGCGCATGTCCGTCTGGTCCCGCATCGTTGAAATGGCCGCGCGCGCCTTCGATCCGGAGGCCGAGCCGCCGGATTTCAACGAAGAGTGCGCGCCGCGCCCGAATGACGTCGGATTTACCGCCGCCGTGATCGGACTGGCCGCGAAGATGGCGAAGGCCGATGGCGAGGCGACGGACGATGAACTTCGCGCCGCGGCGCGGGTGTTTCGGCCGCCGCCGGGCGAGGAAGAGCACTTCCGCCGGGCTTTCTCTCTCGCCAAGCAAACGGTCCTAGGATTCGATTCCTACGCCAAACAGATCGGCCGTAAGTATCGGGCGCGGCCATGCTTGCTGGAGGACGTCCTCGATGGGCTCTTTCACATAGCCTTGGCTGATGGCGTGGTGACCGATGCAGAGCTTCAATATCTGGCTGAAGTCGCGCACCATTTCGGCTTCAGCGAGTTGGAATTCCGGCGCATCAAGGCGACCAATCTCGGCCCCGACGCGGGCGATCCTTACGCGATCCTGGGCCTTTTGCCCGGCGCGACTATGGACGAGGTCCGCCACGCTTGGCGCCGCGCCGCCGCTGAAAACCATCCCGACCGGATGACGCAACGCGGCGCGCCGCCGGAGTTTGTGGAAATCGCGCGCGAGAAGACGGCCGCGATCAACGCCGCTTACGCCAAAATACGCGAAGAACTCAGCGTCAGCGCGAAATGATCGCGCCGCAGTCGAAGGCGGGAACGCGCCCCAAGGGCGCCGCATTGATCGCGGAGGGTTTGCCTCCATATTCGACCGGAGGAGTTGTCCGCCTATGACCGCGAACGCCGCTGACTTTGGATCCACCGCTTTGAGCGCTTTCGGGCGCGCGGCTGGTCTTTTGGCGCTCGCGATCGGAACGGCGCTGGCGTTCGTGTTTGCGTTCGCCGCCGCGCTTGTCGTTGGCGTGATGATCGCGGGCGCGGCCTTGGCCATGCGCATCTGGCCGCGCCGTCGCGCCGCCGCCGCGACTGGCCCGGTCATTCTCGACGCGCACCGCACGCCGCAAGGCTGGGTCGTCGAAACCGCAGCCAAGCGGAAATAACGCGCCTATAGTCGGCGCGTGACTCGCTACATCCAAAGACCGTCTCCGAATTTTGACGCGCGCACGCGTCCGATCGATCTTGTCGTGCTGCACTACACCGGGATGCAGAACGCCGAGGTCGCGCTGGCGCGGCTGACCGACCCCAAACCTGTCGCCGGCAATTACCCTGGGCCATGGCAGAGCGAGGACGTGGAGCCCGATGCGCCGCTGCCGCGCGTGAGCGCGCACTACGTCGTCGATGAAGCGGGGCAGATCTATTCGCTGGTGCCGGAAGAGCACCGCGCTTGGCATGCTGGGGTGTCGAGTTGGGAGGGCGACGGAGAGGTCAACGCGCGCGCCATCGGCATCGAGATCGTCAATGGCGGGCACGACTTCGGCTCGCCCGATTTTCCCGATGCCCAGATCGAGGGCGTGATCGGGCTGTTGCGGGACATTCTCCGACGCTGGCCCGAACTGAACGCCAAACGCGTTGTCGCGCATTCGGACATCGCGCCAGCGCGCAAGGCCGATCCCGGCGAGAAGTTTCCGTGGAAGCGCCTCGCCGAGGCGGGCGTTTCGATCTGGCCCGAGCATGTGACGATGCAGCTGAGTTCGGACGACCCGGTATCGGAAGTGCAGCAGGAACTGGCGTTCATCGGCTATCCGCTGAAGCAGACCGGCTACATGGATGAGGCGACGAAAGAGGCGCTGGTCGCGTTTCAACGCCGCTTTCGCCCTAGCGACATCAGCGGCGTGATGGATGATGAGACGCGCTATTTGTTGATCGCTGTTGGCCGTATGGTGAAGTGAGCTGCGCTTCCATTGCGCGCGCGCGGCGTCTATATCCCACACGCCAGTCGGCTGGACGGCCGCGGGGTGCGCAAGCGTCTCGAGGAAAGTCCGGGCTCCACGCGGATACGGCGGCGGGTAACGCCCGCCGGAAGCAATTCTAGGGATAGCGCCACAGAGAACAGACCGCTTGCGGCTTCGGCCGAGAGTAAGGGTGAAACGGTGGTGTAAGAGACCACCGCGCCGACCGTAAGGAAGGCGGCACGGCAAGCCCCGCCGGGAGCAAGACCGAATAGGGACACACGAAGCGCAAGCTTCACGCGCGTCCGCGCGTCGTGTCCGGGTTGGTCGCGAGAACCATGCGGCGACGCATGGTCCAGAGGAATGGTCGTCACCTGGGCTACGATCCAGGCTACAGAACCCGGCTTATAGGCCGACTGGCATTTTTACTGAGGCTTCCGTCCTTCGACGCCGACGCCGTGGCGATAGACGAGATCGCCGCCGAGAAAGCCGCCCACGCCGGCGGCGATGAGGGCGAGCGTACTGAGCGCAATCGCCCAAGGTGGCGGCGCCACCGAAATATCGGAGCCGAAGCGTCCCAGTGCGCTGACGCCATCCAATGTAACAGCGCATCCCATGAGGACAGCGTGCCAGCTAACGGTTTTCGGCGCCTTGGCGTAGGCGCGGTCGAAATCCATGGCGCCGAAGCTCGCGGCGATGAGGCCGAACATTGCAGCTCCGGCCGTCATCAGCGCGCCAACCGCCCACAGATAGGAGAATTGTGTGAGCGTCGCCGCAAGGTCGGCGAGCGGCGCGAACACGATGCAGGCAATCGGCGCGTGAACGCTGACCGGATGAAGTGGATGAAGCTTCACGCGATAGCCAGAGCGTTGGTCAGCAGGCAAACAACGCCCAGCACCGCCGCGAGAGCATGCACCACAACGACCGCTTTCGGCGGCGGCTGGTTGCGGAGCTGGAAGCTGAACATGAAGAAGCCGCCGAGCGCCGCGACCACGAGAAGTCCCGCGCCGGCCATCAGCGTCAGCGGCTGCGGGCCACTGAAAAGCGCATAGAGCAGAACGAGAAGGCCCGAAGCGGCGAGGACACCGTGCACAATGACCGCGACCCATGGCGGCATGCTTCCGCCGAAAATGCGTGCGGCCATGTAAATGCCGACGACGGCGGCAACCAAGAACAAGCCGATTGCGGTCACGATCATTGTTGCTCTCCCTCAGGCTTTCGTCAGCGCGGCGATGGCGCGCGCGGTCATGGCTTCACAATGGCTTCCGTCGAAGCGCAGCGTCTCGGCGAGGACGGCGCGAAAGTCGGGATCGATTTCGTGGCGCAG
This sequence comes from Hyphomonadaceae bacterium, assembly GCA_020848895.1. Classification (GTDB taxonomy): domain Bacteria; phylum Pseudomonadota; class Alphaproteobacteria; order Caulobacterales; family Aquidulcibacteraceae; genus Vitreimonas. Next base: position 309 of record JADLHI010000274.1, on the reverse strand, counting down.
TCGCTGGCGTGCGCGCAGATGGCGCGTCTTCACGGTGGCGGCCACGATATCGAGCGCCTCCGCGGTTTCCTCGACGCTCATGCCCTCGATATCGCGGAGCACCAGCACGGTGCGGAAGTCTTCGGGCAGGCGCGCGATCGCCGCTTCGATGGCTTTGGCCAATTCGGCGCGCAGCATCTGAAATTCGGGTGAGCGAAGGGAGGCGCTCATGAGTTTCTCACGGTAGTCATCGATCTGGGTGATGTCGGCGTCTGCGAGTGAGCGCTTGCGCGCCTCGCTGGCGCGCTTGCGGGCGAGCGCTTCGTTCAC
>JADLHI010000273.1 GCA_020848895.1 Hyphomonadaceae bacterium | reverse complement strand
GCGGGCGAAGCCGACGCGCGCGTTAACGTCATTCACGTGACGCCGGACGGCGCGGGCGACGGCTCGTCGTGGAGCGCCGCCGCCTCGTTTTCGGCGATCGCGGATTTGATCGAGCACTTGGAGCCGGGCGGTGAAGTGCTGATTGCGGCCGATCGCGGCGAATACGCGCTTGAGGATGCGGTTGAAATTGCGCGCGGCGGGCGCGCGAGCCAGGAAGTGCGGATTCGCGGTGTGAGCGCGGCCACCGGCGCGCCGATGGCGGCCCTCGTGCGTGGCGATCGGGCCGGCGACGAAGGGCCGGAGGCCTTCAAACTCTTGCGCGGCGCAAGCCACGTGAAGTTCTCGCACTTTGATTTCCGCGATATCGGCAATGGTGCGTTTCGCGTTGCGGGCCCGGTGTCGAATGTCACGATCGAAGATTGCGCGTTCGAGAATATTTACCGCTTCTTCGAAAACACCGCAGGCGACGGCGAGGGGCATGCGAGCATCGACGGCCTCGTGTTGCGCCGTTGCCGAGGCTCGCGCGTCGAGCGCGGATTTCTCCGTATTCGGTACAATTCGCGCAATGGCCTGATCGAAGATTGCGCCGCGCAAGGCACGACCAACGACGGCGGGCGCATTCCTGTCGGCTGTGCGCTGGACGATCGGGCCAGCCATATCACTTACCGGCGCTGTGCGATGGCCGGCTTCCAGCAGATCAATGGCGGCGAGTATTGGAACGGCGATGGGTTCTCGGACGAGCCGGACAATGCGAACATCCGATACGAAGCCTGCGAAGCGCGCGGTTCGACCGATGGCGGCTTCGATTGCAAGAGCCGTGACGTCGTGCTGACCGATTGCATCGCTGAAGACAACAAGCGCAATTTCCGCATTTGGAGCGACCGCGCCACGCTCACCAGTTGCACCAGCCGCGATCCCAATTTCCGCGGCCGGGATGCAAATGAAAACGCCAGCGCATGTCATATCTGGATTGGCGGCGAAGAAGATATCGAGATCGACATCGCCAACCTCACCATCTCGGATCACGACGCCACGCCGATTATCGAATTCAACCACGACGTCGGCGTCGTCAAAATTCGCGGCGTTAGCATTAACAGTCCGCGGATCAATTGGGGTAATGACGAAGGCCGCATCCGCGCCAGCATGCTTGTCGGCGAACCACGCTTCCGCGCGAGCGAGTAGCGCTCGATGCCTGCCGCGCGAAGCAATAGCGTCGCAGGTGAGAAACGTTGCCTGCGCTCGTCGCTGAGGCATAAAGCAAGAGAGCGTGGAGGCGTCTTGCCGCGCGCCGCCCAGCCACGAACGAGATATGTCCGCAACGCCTGAAACCAAACCTGGCGCAGAAGCTCCGCTGATCTTTGTGGTCGGCGCGCGCGGCATTCCCGACGTCGAAGGTGGCGCGGAAAAGAATGCGGAGATGCTGTTTCCGCTGGTGGCGGCGAGCGGCGCTTATCGCGTCACGCTGGTGGGCCTGGCGGACAACATTAAGTCGGAGACGTTCAAGGGCGTGCGCCTGATGAAGGCGCCGCGCTCGAACATCATGAAGACCGACAAGATCCTTTACTATGTGACCGCGATCTTCATGGCGATGCGTCTGAAGCCGCGCATTGTGCACTTTCAGGGCTTAGGTTCGGCGATCTTTCTGTGGGCCTACAAGCTCATGGGCGCAAAGACCGTCGTTCGCTACGGTTCGGCCGATTATCTGGTCGGCAAATGGGGAACGCTGGGCAAGCTTGGCTTTCTGCTGGCTGAATTCCAGTTGCGCTTTGCCGATGCTGTCATCTCCGTGACGCCGGCCTTGGCCGAGCGTTTGGCGCGGCGCGGCATCAAGAACAACGTGCACGGGATCGCCAACGCCGCCGATCCGTTGCCGGCGGTTGAGCCAGGCGCCGATCAGCCTGCCGGCGACTATATCCTTACCGTTGGCCGGGTGACGGCGCAGAAGAACGTCGCCAACCTTATCCGTGGCTACGAGCTGTTCGCTAAGGGCGCCGCCAATCCGCCGAAGCTGATCGTGGCGGGCGGTTTGGATGAGGCCGATTACGTCGCTGGCCTGCAGCCGCTGCTGACCGAGCGAACCGTGCTCGCGGGCAAATTCACCCGCAGCGCCATGGCCCCGCTTTATCGTGGCTCGAAAATCTACATTAACGCGTCGCTGCACGAAGGCAGTTCGAACGCGGTGCTGGAAGCGATTGGCGCCGGCTGCGCGATCTTGCTGAGCGATATCCCCGAAAATCGCGACTTTGGCATGCCGCCGCAGAACTATTTCGATCCGAATTCGCCGGACGCCATCGCCGAAGCGCTGAAGCGCGCGCTGGCCGATCCGGCCGCGTACGTGGCCGACGCCGGCCGTTACCTGACCTGGACGAAGGTGGCCGAGCGCACGCTTGACATCTATCGGGGCATCGCGCCTTTCAGAGGCTCCGAGATCGAGCGGCCGAATGCGCTCGCCTCGGCCTCTTGAGGGGGCGGCGCGATGTGCGGGATCGTGGGCGTTGTCGAAGGCCGGGGCTTCGAGGTCCCGCGCGCGCAAGTGCAAGCGGCGCTGGCCGCGATCCGTTATCGCGGCCCGGACGATCAAGGGATCTGGTCGGAAGAGAGCGTGACGTTCGGCCATCTGCGGCTCTCGATCGTCGATCTTTCGCCGGCCGGCCATCAGCCGATGTTCTCGGCCGATGAGCGATACGTCATCACCTATAACGGCGAAATCTATAACCATAACGAGCTGCGCGCCGAGCTGGACGCGGAGTCCGCTCACAACTGGCGCGGCAGCTCGGATACCGAGGTTCTGCTTGAGCTGATTTCGCGGCGCGGTGTGGAAGCGGCGCTGAAGAAGGTGGACGGCATGTTCGCCTTTGCTTTGTGGGACCGTCGCGAGAAGCGCATTTTCCTGGCGCGTGACCGGTTTGGTGAAAAGCCGCTCTTCTATGCCGTGCGCGGCGAGGGGCTGGCGTTTGCTTCTGAGTTGGCGGCGCTGGAGCAATTCAAGGCGCTCGATCTCAAAGTCAGCCGCGATAACGTCGCGCGCTATTTCACCTGCGGCTACGTGCCCGCGCCATTCAGCATTTACGATGGCGTGTTCAAACTGCCGCCGGCCTCGCTGCTGACATGGAAGGCCGGCGAGCAAGCGAAGATTGTCGAGTATTGGTCCATCGATGAAATGGCGCGGGGCGCCATCGCGGAGCGCCGCCCGATGGGCATGGCTGAGGCGGTGGATGAGCTGGATCGGTTAATCCAAGCGTCCGTCGCCGAGCGCATGTCGGCGGACGTGCCGGTCGGCGTTTTCCTTTCGGGCGGCATCGATTCATCCCTGGTGACCGCGGCGATGCAGAAGTGCGCGTCACGGCCGGTGACGACGCTGACGCTTGGCTTTGAGGACCCGCGCTTCAACGAAGCCGACCACGCACGCGCGATCGCCAAGCACCTCGGCACCAACCACATCGAAGAAGTCGTGACCGCCGATCAGGCGCGCGCTGTCGTGACCCGCCTTGGCCGCATGTACGATGAGCCGCTGGCGGATTCATCGCAAATCCCGACCTATCTGGTCTCGGAGATGGCGCGAAAGCACGTCACCGTGGCGCTTTCCGGCGATGGCGGCGATGAGGGCTTTGCAGGTTATCGCCGCCACTTCGCGACGCCGAAGCTTTGGCACCGCATGCGCAAAGTGCCGATGCGCGGCGCCGCAGGCGCGGTGATTAACGCGACGCCGGTTTCGGCGCTGAACCTCGGTTTGGGTTTCCTCAAGGGCTTCACCGATCGCTATGGCGCGGGCGGCGACGTGGGGCCGACGCTGAAACGCGTCGCCCCGTGGCTGGGCGCAACCTCGCTGATCAATCTGCACGAACTCAGCCTCGAAAAATGGCCGAGCAATGAGCCGTTGGTGCCGGGCATCGGCTATCTCAACGGCCGCGATCACGGCTTCCTGCCGGAGAGCGAGATCGATCAGCTCTGCCTGCACGACATGCGCAATTATTTGCCGGGCGACATTTTGGCGAAGGTCGATCGCGCGTCGATGGCGGTGAGCCTGGAGACGCGCATCCCACTGCTCGATCCGGACGTCGTTCGCTTTGCGATGACGCTGCCGGAAGAACTGCGAATGAAGGACGCCAAGGGCAAGCTCATCTTGCGTGAGCTGCTGAAGCGCGACGTGCCGCAAGAGATGTTCGATCGGCCGAAGACCGGTTTTTCGCCGCCGCTGGAAAGCTGGCTGCTTGGGCCGCTCCGTGAATGGGCGGAAGATTTGCTGTCACCGGCGCGCCTTGAGAGCCACGGCTTGCTCGATACCCAGCGCGTACGCGATTTCTGGTCGCGCTATCAGCGCGGCGGCACCATGGAAGAAGCGCGTCTGTGGTCTGTGCTGCAGCTGCAGAGCTGGATGGCCGCGCGTTCGCTCTAAGCCGTTTGCTTCTGTTTTCGCTGCAGCGAGAGCAAATAGAGCGTGTAGCCGCAAATCAGGCCGTAGAGGATGTTTCCTTCGACCATCCACATCGGCATCGTCGCCATGTTGAGCACGATGTAACTCAAATGCGCGCCGACAAGCACTCCGCCTTGCGGATGGCGCACGCGCAGCGCCGAAACCAGCATCGACATCCAAACCCACAGGATCACGAACACGCCGATGACGCCGTATTCGTAGAGATAGTTTACGAGCGTGTTGTGGGCGTAGAGCGGAAAGGTGTCGTTCCACGATTCCGGGCCGAAGCCGATGACGTATTCGGTCAAGTCGCCGCGGAGCCAGGCGTAGATGTAAGAACTCCAGATGTAGGGGCGTCCTGAGAGCAGGCGGCCTTCATCGACGGTGTATTCCGATGGCGGCTTGAAGAAGTTCACATCGCCCGAACCAGCGACGGTGACGTCGCTGAATCGTTCGGCAAGAACGAGGCTGAGGACACCTAGCGTTATGGCCCCGGCGACGATTAGAAAGCTGGCCACGAACGGCCTGTCGCGTAGCGGGAAACGCCCGAGCGAGGATGCGGCGAGGTAAGTCAGCAGCAGCGGTGCGATCGCGACCAGGGTGGTGCGATAGTTCGCCAGAACGATGCCGACGACGCAAACGACGATCACCGCAAATTTCAGCTGCTTGTTGATCCCGGTCGCAAAGCACGCCGCCGTTAGGCATGTGGCGAGCGTGACGGAGAAGGCGGCTTCGTGGTTGTAGCCGCCAATATAGCTCATGGCGTTGACGTCGGTTTCGGTAAGCTTGCCGTAGCCGAAGACGATCGACATCAGCTGCCAGACGAAGACCGGCAGAAACGACCACAGCATCGAGGCCATGAAATCGCCGCCGCGGGCGCGGGTCATGGCGCCATAGACGGCAAGAATGATGACGACGAGATAAGCGTGCTTGGAAAGCACGGTGATGAGGCCGGAACTGAAGCCGCCATTGGCGAAGGCGCTGACGACCGCGAGGGCCATGAGTACGTAAAACGGCAGCAGAAAGCGCAGCTGCAAGTGCCGCAGATTGATGTTCATCAGGCCGACGACGACGAGGCCCATCGACGCCAGCGCGTTCGCTGACATGCCGGCCGCGAGCGGCCTGTAGGTAATGGTGTGAAACGCCGACATGACGTAGCGCAGCCACGAGGCGCCAATAACGAACGCGCCGGCCCGGTCGCGCGTGCGCGCCATCACGAACAGAATGATTAACAGGCTCAAGAGCGCGACGGGGTAGAGCAAGTACGGCGGCAGCGCTGGCGAGGCTGAGCCGAGTTCGTTGGAGATCATGATTAACTCAGCCCATCGCACGCGCGCCCGCAGGTTATTTCACTGTGGGGCGCCCGGTACACCATAAGCAAGACTTGTGCGGCGCGGCTGGATCGGCTCTTGCTTGCGCGATGGGGCTGCCGGATCAAACACTAGGAGGAGCGGCGTGACGAAGCGCAAACGCGCGCTCTTCGTGATTAATTCGCTCACCGGCGGCGGCGCCGAGCGGGTGATGTGCACGTTGCTGAGCCATTCCGAGCCGGAGCGCGCCGAGTTCGATATTTCGCTGGCCGTGCTCGACAACGAGGCGGCGGGCAATGTTCCGCCCGATTGGGTCGACGTTCACCAATTCGATTGCCGGTTTTCGATGGCGCGGAGCTTCTTGGCAATGCGCAAGCTTTACGCCGAGTTGAAGCCGGACGTTTCGTTAAGCTTCTTGACGCGCGCCAATCTCGTGACGGCGTTGGTCGCGCCGACGCCGTGCGTGATCAGCGAACGGGCGCACACGTCGCATCATCTGGGCAAAGGGCTTCGTGGCGCGGTGTCGCGCGCGATGGTCCGCTCGCTTTATCCGCGCGCTGCCAAGATTATCGCTGTGTCCGATGGGGTCGAGCGGGATCTGCGCAGTAATTTCGCGATCCCGGCCAGCAAGCTCATCAGCATACCCAATCCGGTCGACGCCGAGGGCATTCGCGAGAAGGCCAAGCAGGGGTCATCCGTGGCGATCGGCGGACCGTTCATCATGTCGGCGGGGCGGCTGGTCGCGGTCAAGAACTTCGCCATGCTGATCCGTGCATTTGCCATGGCGGGCAGCAATCGCAAGCTGGTGATCGCGGGTGAAGGCGAAGAGCGAGGCGCGCTGGAATCGCTGGCGCGGGAATTGGGCGTCGGCGATCGCGTGATCCTGCCTGGGTTCATCGCTAATCCGTACCCGTTGATGGCGAGGGCGGATATTTTCGTGCTTTCGTCGAATTCAGAAGGTTATCCGAATGCGCTGATTGAGGGCATGGCCGTTGGGCGGCCAGTGATCTCCACCAACTGCAACTCAGGGCCATCTGAAATTCTCGCCGAAAAGCCGCGCAGCGGCATCAGTGGGCTGACCTTTGCCGAGCATGGGGTGCTGACGCCGGTGGGCGATGCTGAAGCGATGGCTGAAGCCATCCGCGCGCTCGACGATCCGCGCCGGCGCGGTGAGTATGGCGCGAAGGCCGAGGCGCGCGCGGCGACGTTCAGCGCCGCGGCGATTAAAGATCGTTATTGGAACGTGCTGCGCGAGGCGATGAACGCCGCGCCGGCGCGCGGACGTTGAAGCTCATGCGCATCGGTATTTTCGGCGGTTACGGCACTGGCAATTTCGGCAACGACGCCTCGTTCGAGGCGCTGCGCGATTTCCTGCGCGCCGAGATGCCGGATGCGGATATCTCCGCGATCTGCAGCAAGCCCGAACCGACGGCGAAGCGTTTCAGCGTGAAAGCTGTCGGCATCGCCGCGCCGCGTCCGGAAGGCATTTGGCGCAAACTCGATACCCTCGCGCTGCGCCAGCCAAGCACTTGGCGAAACTGGGCGCGTACGCTGAAGCTGCTGAACGATTACGATGTGATCCTCTCCGGCGGGACAGGCGTTTTCGACGATTTCCGCGATACGCCGCTGGGCTGGCCGAGCGTGCTCTTGCGCTGGTGTCTGGCGGCGCGGATGAAGGGCGTGGAGTGGCGCTTCATCAGCGTCGGCGCCGGGCCAATCGTCAATCCGATTGGCCGTGAGATGATGAAGTTCGCAGGCTCGCTCGCGCGCCAACGGCTCTATCGCGACGAAGATTCGTATCAGTTCATGCAGAAGCTCGGCGTCAACGGGCCGACGGATGGCGTGGTTCCCGATTTGGCGTTTCTGTTGCCGCCAGTTGCGGATGCCGAGCGTCCGGCGGCGGGGCCGCTCGTCGTTGGTGTTGGCATGATGACTTATCATGGCTGGCACAGCAGCGCCGGCGTTTACGAGGCGTATATCGATCTGCACGCGCGCTTGATCGAATGGCTGCAGGCGCGTGGCTATGGCGTGCGCATGATCCTGGGGCAAACGCCGGCGGACGTTGGCGCCGCACGCGATGTGGACGCGCGGCTGAAGCACAAGGTGCTGACGTTGCGCGAGGAAAACGCGACGTCGATCCATGACGCCATGGCGGTGATTGCCGAAACCGATCTGGTGATCGCTTCGCGCTATCATGTGCAGATCGCGGCGCTGAAGATGGGCCGGCCGCTGATCGCGCTGAGCTACGGGCCGAAAACCGATGCGCTTATGGCGGATGTGGGCCTGAGTGAGTTTTGCCAGGACCTGGATCACGTTGACTTCGATCTGCTGACCCAGCAGGTCGAGAAGATGATCGCCGGGCGTGAAACTTACGGCGCGCAAGTGCGTGAGAAAGTAGCGGCGATGAAGGCGAAGCTGATTGCGGCGCTGAAGGCGCTCAATCTCAGCGGCGCGCGCTAAATTTGACGCGGAAAATATGGAGCGCGGGCGTCCTCGCCCGCGAGAGGCGAGGCCACATCTGTCATGCGTCGCGGGTGTTTGGGCTTATGCGGGCGAGGACGCCCGCGCTCCATGGAGGCCGAGCTTCAGCTTGCAGCGGTGGTGGCGTCCGCCGGCCAGCGTGGCGGCGCTTGCGGGCGCTTTACGCGCTTCAAGAACAGATAATAGGGCCACACCGCGACGGATGCGATGAAGTCCAACAGGTTGGGCCGGTGGCCGCGCGAGGCGAGACGTCCAAGATCGCGCTTGGCGATGGCGGCCGAGCCGGAGACCGCCCAAAACAGAATGCGCCGGTAGAACACCCGCAGGAAGCGGTTGAGCACGCGCTTGTATTCGGTGTTGGAGAGGCAAGCCGGGCCGTAGCGCTCAATGAACAGCAGCTTCTCCCAGATCACCGCCTTCACCTTCGGCGCCAGCGTAAACACCAGCGAGCCAGAGTCCGGGTGGCGGATCGTGTCGGCGATGTATTTGTGTACAAAACCGGCCCGCTTGCCGCGCGAGAGCACGCGGCAGACGGCGGCGATGTAGCACTCGACGATATCGTTCGGATAAAAGTCCTCTCCGGCGCGCATCGCATCGGTGCGAAAGAGCACGTGCGCTGTCGGGATGTGCGCTTCGTCAGAGAGAAAACGCGCCAGCATATTGCTGGACTCGTAGAAGGTGCATTCCGGCGGGAAGTCGTGGTTGCGCAGCACGCCGTTCATCTTTTCGACGCCGGCGACCATGACAATCGTCTCGTCGGCGAGCGCCACTTCCATCATGTCGGCGATGGCGTTGGGCGGCATCGTGTCGTCGGCGTGCAGCATGCGAAAGTGCGTCGCCGCCGCCGGGATCAGCGTCGCGACCTTGTTCGAGTTCTGCTGAAAGGTGACCGTCTCGGGATTCCGGATCGTGACGATCGGCACCTCGGCGTTGGCGTAACGGGCGATGATTTGCGGGGTCGCGTCGGTGCTCGCGTTGTCGACGATGCAGTGAACCAGCGGCCGGTAGGTCTGGGCCTGAACCGCCTTGATCGCGTTCTCGACGTGCCGCTCGCCGTTGTAGCAAGGCGTGATCACCGCCACGAGCGGCTTGGCCGGAGAAAGGGAAGCGGTCGGCATGTATCAGGCAGCCCAAAGGTCCCGCGCGGTCGGGTGAGGTCAGTGCTGCCAGAGCAATAGTCGGGCCGTCAAAGCCGCCTGGCGCTTTGGATGGGGATTAGGCGAAAAGGCCCAGGAACGCGCTGATGATCCAGACGATGCCAGCCCACATGGCCAAGCTCACAGCGACCGCGGCCCAGATTGAAAGCGCCATCGGCCAGCGTTTTTGGACCGGCTGGGGCGGCGCCGCGACGTGCATGTCGGCCTTGGAAATGGCCGCCTGGGGCTGAGAAACCATGTAAGCCAACGTCTTTGTCCGCTTGCTCAATCCACAATCGCCAGACTTAGAGCTCTTGGCGCTAAGAGCCGGGGAGAAACCCGAAGGTTGATGGGCCAGAATGATCGGTTTTGGTCAGTTAAATTTCGGACAATTTTCAGTCGATCCTGGGGGTAACGCAGTCCCGTCTTTCAAGTTCCCGTGTCTTGGCCGACAGCCATTTGAGAGCCGCGCGTGAGAACTCCCATTTGTTAAAAGTGTAGTACAAATTCCCCAATAAGGCGAATTCAATTCGCCGTGTTCGCCTGCCGGTTTGGCGCGCCTTCGATGCACGCGGGCGGACGCAAATTCGAACTGCGTTTGTGACTCTCGCAGCGGGCGAAAACCGTATCGCCATGACCCCCGGCGATATCTGCATGCCTTGAAGCTGCGAGCAAAAATCCGCGACGCAAAAGCGACACCGGCGACGTTTTCACCAGGTACGAGCTGCGATTTCCCGCTACGCGCTGTGTGCCAAGTTAAGACGTGCTAGCGTTTTTGTTCTGGCGGAGTAATTGCTTTCAAACGCCGGGGCCCCGCCGAAGAATTGCGCGGGCAAGGAACGCCGCAATGAACGTGATCGCCATTCGCAAACCCACGGGTGAGATGAATCTCCCACCCGAGGATGGTGGCGAACTTGGCACGTTCAGCCTGAAGTGGATTTTCGCGTTCCTGATGCGCCGCTGGATGCTGATCTCGGCGATTGGCGCGGTCGTGTTCGCGCTCGCCTTTACCCTGTTCATGATCCAGGCGCCCCAATACAGCGCCACCGCGCTGGTGATGATGAGCGGCGGCGGCGAGCAGCTGCCCGGACCCCAAGACCCGAACGGCCGCGTAAACCAGCCGCCAACCGCGCCGGTTGTCGACTCGCAACTGGAAGTGCTGCGCTCGGACATGCTCACCGGCCGTTTGGTGGATTCGCTCGGGCTGATGGATGACGAGGAGTGGAACGGCGCGCTCGACGACGCTGATGCGCCGCTTCCGACCGACCAAAGCCCGGCGGCCGTGGCCTACCGTGCTGAAGTTCGTCAGGCGGTGGTGAAGGCGGTGAGCGGCGCGATCACGGTGCGCCGCCGCGGCTTGACCTACGCCGCCGAAGTGACGGCGACATCCCAAAACCCCGAGCGCGCGGCTCAGCTAGCCAACCATCTGGTTGAATTGTTTCAACGTTATCAGATCGAAGCGCGCATCGAGAGCGCCGCGCGCGCCAACACTTGGCTGTCGACGCGCTTGGCCGAACTCCGCTCGGACGTGGAGGCTAAAGAGAGCGCGGTCGAACAATACCGGGCGAGCACCGGTCTGGTGTCGACGCAAGGCGCGCTGCTGATCGAACAGCAGATCACCGACGCCCAGAATGTTTTGAACCAGGCGCGCGCCGATCAGGCCGAGCGTCAGGCCCGCTACAGCCAGCTCCAGGATCTGCTGAACGCCGGCGGTTCGGCGGACTCGGTGGCGACGGTGCTGAACTCCGTCGTCATCAGCCAGCTGCGTTCGCAAGAAGCGACCGTGGCCCGTCAGCTCGCCG
>JADLHI010000272.1 GCA_020848895.1 Hyphomonadaceae bacterium | reverse complement strand
TTATGGTCCGGCGCCGCCGGCGATCGGCGCCGCTTCTTCGATCGCCTCACACTGGCGCGCGCTTCGCAGCATGGCGCCGCCGCCGCTGCTTACGAACGCGCCATGCGTGAGCGCCAACGTTTGCTCGCCGATCGCGTGTTCGACGATGCGTGGCTCGGTGGCCTGGAGCGCGAGATGTCGGCGCACGGCGCCGCCATCGCCGCCGCGCGCGTGGAAACACTGCATCGTTTGCAAGAAGCGATCGATACGCGCCCGGACGGCGCGTTTCCGAAAGCCATCCTCGCGCTCGAAGGCTTGCTGGAAGCGCGCTTCGAGAACGGTTCGAAAAGCGCCGACGTCGAAGAAGATTTCGCCGAACTCCTGCGCGACGTGCGCGGCCGCGACGCTGGCGCCGGGCGCGCCCTCGACGGCCCGCACCGCAGCGACCTCAAAGCCCGCCACGCCGCCAAGAATATGGACGCCGATCAGTGCTCTACTGGCGAACAAAAAGCGCTGCTCGTCGGCCTTACGCTGGCGCAGGCCCGCGCGCTCGCCGGCGATCCCGGCGCAGGCCCCTCGCTCATCCTCATCGATGAAGCCGCCGCACACCTGGACTCCATCCGCCGCGCCGCACTGTTCGATGAATTGCTCGCCAACGAAGGCCAAGCCTGGCTCACCGGCACCGATGAAAACCTGTTCGAAGCCTTCGGCCCCCGCGCACAAATGTTCGAAGTGCGCGACGGCCAGGTAAGCGCCGGATAATCCCGGAGCGCGGGCGTCCTCGCCCGCATTTGGAGCAACATTCTCGCGACGTCTCAAACTTTCGACCGGCGTCGACCTGCGCAACGTCCGCAACATCGCGCCGATGCGCCCCGTCAATCGACGAGAGGAACTGGACTGAGAAACTGCCGGGCCTGCTCAGCCTGAAATATCACGATGCGGCGGAGGCCGCGGGCAAACTTGGCGGCGTTCCTGTCATTCGCGACGCTTTCATCGGCTTCCAGCGGCGGCTGTACGGATAGGGTAGCCATCCGCTACGGCAACGTGACAAGCGCGCGGGAATTTGGGTAGCGTGGGCGCTTAAGAAGAGGCGCTGCCATGGCTAATCCTGACTACGTCGCGAAACGCAATGACGACTACGTGTTCAACTACGATCCCAACGAGGATGCGTGGTCGACCGATCTCGCCGCGTTGGACATCAGTCGTAGCGAACGTTTCCGCGACAACAATTTTTGGCCGTTCTTCGAGCGGTTGCGGAAGGAAGATCCGGTTCATTACTGCCGGGACAGCCAGAACGGGCCTTACTGGTCGATCACCAAGTTCAACGACATCATGGCGGTGGATACCAACCACCAGCAATTCTCGTCCGAACCGTCGATCGTTCTGTTTGATCCGGAGGAAGACTTTCCGTTGCCGATGTTCATTGCGATGGACCCGCCCAAGCACGACGTGCAGCGCAAGACCGTCTCGCCGATCGTCGCGCCCAACCATCTGGCGCTGCTGGAGCCGGTCATCCGCGAACGCGCCGGCAAGCTCTTGGACGAGGCGCCGCGCGGCGAGGTGTTTAACTGGGTCGACAAGATTTCGATCGAGCTGACGACCCAGATGCTGGCGACATTGTTCGACTTCCCGTGGGAAGATCGCCGCAAGCTGACGCGCTGGTCGGATGTCGCGACAGCCGCGCCGGGGCAGGGCGTCGTCGAGAGCGACGAGCAGCGCCGCATGGAGCTGATGGAGTGCCTGCAATACTTCAACGGGCTTTGGGAAGCGCGCGCGAGCGCGCCGCCGCGCAACGATCTTATCTCGATGCTCGCCCACGGCGAAAGCACCAGGGATATGCCGCGCCAGGAATTCCTCGGAAACCTCGTGCTGCTGATCGTCGGCGGCAACGATACGACGCGCAATTCCATCTCCGGCAGCGTCTATGCGCTGAACAAATACCCAGAGCAGTACGCGAAGCTGAAGGCCAATCCGGCGCTCATTCCCAATCTGGTGTCTGAGACGATCCGCTGGCAAACGCCGCTCGCCTTCATGCGCCGCACCGCGCTCGAAGATGTCGAGTTCGGCGGCAAGCTGATCAAGAAGCACGACAAGGTCGTGATGTGGTACGTCTCAGGCAATCGCGACGAGGAGGTGATCCCAAACGCCGACGCGTTCGATATCGAGCGTGAGAATGTGCGCCGCCACTTGTCCTTCGGCTTCGGCATTCATCGCTGCGTCGGCAATCGCTTGGGCGAAATGCAATTGCGCATCGTGTGGGAGGAAATCCTGAAGCGCTTCGACAAGATCGAAGTGGTGGAAGAACCCAAGCGCGTCTATTCGTCGTTCGTGAAGGGCTATGAGAGCTTGCCCGTACGTATCGTCTCCTGAGCGGAACAGGCGTTCAGCGCGGCGCGTTGTCTGGCGTTGAGCCAGATCATTGACCGCTCGCCCGCGAAGGCCTCTTCGATGCGCATGATGCGTGTAAAGCCTGTTGAGCCTTCGAATCTCGAAGATGTGTTGGATGAGATCGCAGCCAAGTGCGATAACGATTCCACGCCCGACACCCTGACGCTGGACGAAGTCCTCGAGTCCGTCGGTCGCCGCTCCTACGGACCACTCCTGCTTGTCATCGGTCTCTTCGCCATCTCGCCTGCCACCATTCTCCCCGGCATGACCTGGTTCGCCGCCGCGCTGACGCTGCTCGTCGCCGGCCAAATGGCGCTGGGGCGCCCGCGTATCTGGCTGCCGAAGAAGGCGCTGCAGGCGCAGCTGCCGCGCGACGCGGTGCGCTCCGGCGTCGAAAAGGGGCGTGGGGCAGCGAAGGTCATCGACAAGCTTCTGAAGCCGCGCCTGACCGTCCTCTCGAAGCCGCCCTTCGTGAACCTGGTGGCGCTGATGGTGATCGCCGCGGCGCTGATCACGTTTCCCCTCGGCCTCATTCCGCTGGCGCCGCTCGCGCCGGGCCTCGCGGTGGTGTTTTTCGGCCTCGGAATGGTCGCCCGCGACGGCCTTTGGCTAGCGCTCGGAACCGCCGTCATCGCCGGCACAATCTGGCTCACCAAACCGCTGATTTTCTAGCTGTTTTTTCCGCCCGTTTTTGCGGCCGATGCGGCATCAAAACCGCGACTTTTCGCGCGTTAATCCCTATATTCGAGAGGTATTTTTCAGCTCGATTCGAGACCCATGACCCCGCCCCAAAACGCACCGGCGAGCACCCCCGACTATGGGGCCGATTCCATCAAAGTTCTCAAGGGGTTAGATGCGGTAAGGAAGCGGCCGGGGATGTATATTGGGGATACGGACGATGGGTCTGGTCTCCATCATATGATTTATGAGGTCGTCGATAATGCGATCGACGAGGCGTTGGCCGGGCACGCGACTAAGGTGCAGGTGATTTTGCACCCGGACGGCTCGGCCGAGATCATCGACAACGGACGCGGGATCCCGACTGGGATTCACGAGGAAGAGGGCGTCTCGGCGGCTGAGGTGATCATGACTCAGCTGCATGCGGGCGGAAAGTTCGACCAGAATTCGTACAAGGTCTCCGGCGGCCTCCACGGCGTCGGCGTGTCCGTCGTCAACGCGCTCAGCGAGTGGCTCGATCTGCGCATCTGGCGCGATGGCAAAGAGCACTACATGCGCTTCATCCACGGCGACGCTG
This sequence comes from Hyphomonadaceae bacterium, assembly GCA_020848895.1. Lineage (GTDB taxonomy): Bacteria > Pseudomonadota > Alphaproteobacteria > Caulobacterales > Aquidulcibacteraceae > Vitreimonas. Next base: position 1,009 of record JADLHI010000272.1, on the reverse strand, counting down.
CTGCGCCGTTGAAGGAAGTTGGCGTCGCGCCGCAAGAAGACGGCAAGACACTGAACGGCACGGCCGTGCGGTTTCTCGCGTCACCGCAAACCTTCACGATGACGGAATACGATCGCAAGACGATCGAGCATCGCCTGCGCGAGCTGGCGTTCCTCAATTCCGGCGTACGCATCATCTTCAAGGATTTGCGCGGCCCCGAGCCGTTCGAGGAAACGCTCTTCTACGAAGGCGGCGTCAAAGCCTATGTCGCCCACCTCGACCGCAGCCGCACCGCGCTCATTCCCGAAGCCATCTATGTCATCGGCGAAAAGGACGGCATGACCGTCGAATGCGCGATGCAATGGAATGACGGCTATCACGAGAACACGCTCTGTTTCACCAACAACATCCCGCAAAAGGATGGCGGCACCCACATCGCCGGCTTCCGTGGCGCGCTGACGCGCGTCGTCAACAATTACATGCAGTCCTCGGGCATCGCCAAAAAGGAAAAGGTCGAAATCACCGGTGACGACGCCCGTGAAGGCCTCACCTGCGTGCTCTCGGTCAAAGTGCCGGACCCCAAATTTTCCTCGCAAACAAAGGAAAAATTGGTCTCCAGCGAAGTCAGGCCCGTCGTCGAAAACCTGATGAGCGATGCGCTCAACGCCTGGTTCGAAGAAAATCCGTCACACGCCAAGAACGTGATGGGCAAGATCGTGCAAGCCGCCGCCGCGCGCGAAGCGGCCCGGAAGGCGCGCGAAATGCGCCGCAAGTCGACGCTCGATATCTCTTCGCTGCCCGGCAAGCTCGCCGATTGCCAGGAGAAAGACCCGGCTAAATCCGAACTCTTCATCGTCGAGGGTGACTCGGCCGGCGGCTCAGCCAAGCAAGGGCGCGCGCGCGAAACTCAAGCCGTGCTGCCGCTCCGAGGCAAGATATTGAACGTCGAACGCGCGCGCTTCGATAAGATGCTGACCAGCGAACAAGTCGGCACGCTGATCACCGCGCTCGGCACCGGCATCGGCCGCGA
>JADLHI010000271.1 GCA_020848895.1 Hyphomonadaceae bacterium | reverse complement strand
TCTCAACGGAACCAATCAGCTGCGGCTCTACGTGTTTGGGTCGAATGAGCAGGTGCGGCTGGTGGCGTTGCTCGACAATCTCGGCAAAGGCGCAAGCGGCGCCGCGGTGCAGAATCTCAACATTGCGCTGGGCCTCGAAGAAGGCGCGGGGCTTTCTTGAGCTTCAGACCTTGAGCCGCGGCTTGCCCATGTAGTCGCGCTTGCCGAGCGGCACGCCGTTGTGGCGGAGGATGTCGTAGGCGGTTGTGGCGTGGAAATAGAAGTTCGGCAGTGAGAACGAGAGCAGGAAATCCTCCGCCGTAAACGGCATCACGCGTTCGCCCAGCTGAAAGCGCATGTCGCGGCCTTCGAGCGCGTTGATATCGGCGGGGCGATAGGCCGCCAATGTCGCAAGCGCATCGGCCACCGTCGCCTGCAGGTCGGCGAACGTTTCCGGCGGCGGCGTAAGGTCGGGGCTGAACACGCCGTTCTTGGTCGCTTCGATCGCGCCAACCGAATGGTGCGCGGCTTGTTTCACTTGAAAGCTCAGCGGCGCCATGTCGGCGAAGAGCCGCGCCCCGACCCAATCGTCCGGCCGCATGCCCTTCTCGATCGCGTGCGCTTCGCCCTTTTTCAGAACGCCGGCCATCGCCTCCATGATTTGTGCGAAGGCCGGGACCGTGACTTCGTAGAGTGAAAGCGCCATCTCTTGCTTCTCCTTAGGCTGCGCTTGAGCGCACCTTCACGTACTCGCCCGGCGCGTCGCCCAGCGGCTGCAGTTCGCCGTCGCCGGGATGGCGCGCGGGAACGTCAGGGCCGCTCAACTTACGCAACCACGCGTCCCAATGGGGCCACCATGAGCCTGGATGTTCGGTGGCGAAGGCCTGCCAATCTTCAAGCGCGCCCTTGAGGTTAGGGTTGGTCCAATACTGATATTTGTGCGCCGCTGGGTGATTGATGACGCCGGCGATGTGGCCTGAACCCGCGATGATGTACTCAACGGCGCCGCCGAACGAGAGCGCGGTGCGATAGACGCTCGCGGCCGGCGCAATGTGATCTTCTTTTGAGCTTTGCATGAAGATCGGGATCTTCACATCGCTCAACGAAAGATGTTCGCCCAGCAGATCGAGCTTGCCTTCGGTCAAGGCGTTGTCGCGATAGAACTTGCGCAGATAGAAGAGGTGCAACGCCTTTGGCATGCGCGTTTGGTCAGCGTTCCAGTAGAGCAGATCGAACGGCGGCGGTTGTTTGCCGACATAATAATTGTCGACGACATAGTTCCAGATGAGATCGTTCGAACGCAGTGAGTTGAAGGTATCGGCCATGGTCTGCGCGTCGAGCACGCCGCCGGCTTGATCCATCTTCTCTTCGAGGTATTCGATGGCTTTATCGTCGGAGAAGATCAGCAGATCGCCGGCGAGTTTGAAATCGGCCTGCGCCGCGAAGAAAGTGGCGCTCTGGATGCTGGTGTCGCCGGTTTTGGCCATGTGGGCGAGCGCGGCCGAGAGCAGCGTGCCGCCAATGCAATAGCCGACGGCGTTCATGCGATTGACGCTGGCGGCTTCCTTGACCGCTTGTGTGGCGGCGTAGACGCCTTCGCGCATGTAATCTTCGAAGGTCGCGTCGGCCATGTCCTCATCTGGGTTTACCCAGGAGACAAGAAACACCGTGTGGCCTTGATCGGTAAGCCACTTGATCATCGAGTTCTTCGGCTGAAGGTCGAGGATGTAGAATTTGTTGATCCAGGGCGGGAAGATCAGCAGCGGGACTTCGTGCACGGTTTCAGTCGTCGGTTCGTACTGCAGCAATTCGAAGATGCGATTGCGGAAGACGACCTTGCCCGGCGTGGTGGCGACGTTCTCGCCGACGCGATAGGCGTCGAGATCGGTTTGCGAGATGGCGAGATTGCCTTTGCCGCGCCGCAGATCCTCGGCGAGGTTTTCGACGCCTTTAACGAGGCTTTCGCCGCCGGTTTGGAAGAGCGCGCGCAAAGCGGCGGGGTTGGTCATCAGGAAGTTCGAAGGCGACGCGGCATCGACCGCTTGCTTGATGTAGAAAGCCGCCTTGCGCTTGGTCGCGTCATCAACGCCTTCGGTGCGGTTGACGAGGTCGGTTATGAAATCGGCGGTTGCGAGATAAGACTCACGCAGCATCGAGAACGCTGGATTGGAGCGCCATTCCGGATCCTTGAAGCGCTTGTCCCGCGCGGGGCTTTCGTCCGGCGCCTTGCCGGTCAGCATGTAGGCCGCGTGCTTTTGCCAGATATCGGCATAACGCTGCCAGAGATTTGCGTGGGCTTCGCGTAGCGTCTCCGGTTGTGCCGCGAGGTGGCTCCACACATCGTTCAAGGCGGCCTGCATGCCGAGTGGATCGGGCTGCCAGTTCGCCGCGTCTTTGCTCTGATCGACAAAGGCGGTGGAGATGGCGGTGTTGGCGCGGGTCAGCGCCTGGGTGAGATTGGCGGACAGCGCGGCCAAGCTCTCCGCGGTCTGGGCCATGATGACTTCATTGAGCGGCGGCGGCGCTTCAACTGGCGCCTTAGCGGCAGGCTTTGGCGCCGGCGTCTCTTGTGTGGGCGCCGGGGCCGCATCGGGCGATGGTTTCGCGGCTCGCTTGCGTGCCCGCTTCGGCGCCGGTTTGACCGGTTCTGCGCCGTCCGTGGAAGGCTTTGCGCCCTCGGCATCCGTCATTCGGATTCTCCCTATTGGCGCGATTGTAATGCCGCTTCACGTGGTGGCGCAAAGGCAGGCTCTGGTATAGAGACGAAATAGGGCCGGAATCGCGCCCAGGAAGACTATCGATGCGTGCTGCCCTGGTTCTGACGGCGTTGGCGATCGCTCTTGGCGGCTGCGTGAACACGCCTGTCGGCCGCACCCCGGAATGGGCCAACACCGAGGGCTACCCGAATCTGCGCGAAGTGCCTGCTGGCGGCACCTCCGCGAACACTAGCTCGGCGCATTGGAACGGCGTCGAGGCGGACTTGCTGGCGGCGCGCGCCGCGGCAGAAGCCAATCCGCGCGCACAAGCGCGGGCGACGCAAGAAGATCCGCAAGCATTCCTTGAGGAAGCGCGCCGCGAGATCGAAACCACGCGCAACTCGCACAACCCGTATTGATCGCACGCGACGTGTGCGCATGAGTTCGTCAGAGTTTCATAAAATCCGCCGTCTGCCTCCGTACGTCTTCGAGGAGGTGAACAAGCTGAAGGCGCGCTTGCGTGGGCAGGGCGTCGACATCATCGATTTCGGCATGGGCAATCCGGACCTACCGGTGCCGCAACATATCGTCGACAAGCTTTGTGAGACGGCCGCCAAGCCGCGCACGAACCGCTATTCCGCTTCACGCGGCATTCCGGGTCTGCGCCGCGCCATGGCGGGTTATTACGACCGCCGCTTCGGCGTGAAGCTCAACCCCGATACGCAGATCGTCTCGACGCTGGGTTCGAAGGAGGGCTTCGCCAATCTGGCGCAGGCGATCACGGCGCCCGGCGATGTCATCATCTCGCCGAACCCGTCTTACCCCATTCACGCGTTCGGCTTCATCATGGCCGGCGGCGTCATTCGCTCGATCGAAGCGCATTCGCCGGAGCAGTATCTGCGTGGCATCGATCGCGCCGTGCGCCACTCGGTGCCGCCGCCGATTGCAATGGTGGTTTGCTATCCGGCCAATCCAACGGCCCAGACGGCTGATCTCGATTTCTACAAAGACGCCGTCGCGCTGGCCAAGAAACACGACATGTTCCTGCTGTCGGACATGGCGTATTCGGAAAT
>JADLHI010000270.1 GCA_020848895.1 Hyphomonadaceae bacterium | reverse complement strand
TTCATGTCGGTGCAGCAAGAGGTGACGCGCGCACTGGCGAGCGCCGACGATTTCGTCGATGTGCCCCCCAGCGATCCAGAGTTCAGGCGCCGAACCTCAGGCACGGTGCGCGATAGCGAGACGGATTTGAGCGCCGGCTTCGTGGTGCGCGACGGCGCCTACATCTCGGCGCGCTGGCCCGGCGATGCACATGTTTTCGCGCACGCCTTCGCGGGTTTGCTGTAGATGCGCGCCGCGCTCTTGTGCCTCTGCTTTCTGCTCGTCAATTGCAGCAGTGCGCCACCCGATCCGCAAACGGAGTTCGAAACTTGGCTCGCCGCCCAGCCTGATCGCGCGGCGCGCTTCGAGCGCTTCGAAGCGATGCTGCGGCGCGAGGGCGTGGCCGATGTCGTGCCGGATCGCGATCTGTGGCTGACCGATCGCAAAGACCCTGAATGCGTGATCGAGCCGTATACGATGCCGCCGGAAGAGCTTTGGCCGCGCATCGTGCCGGCGCTGCGCTTCATTCGCGACTACGTGAAGCCCGCCATCGGTGATGTGGCGGTGGCGTCGAGCTACCGCGATGACGCGCTGAACACCTGCGTGCATGGCGCTTCGCAGAGCGCCCACCGCAATTTCTACGCGCTCGACCTCGTGCCGGTGGATGATGCGGTGTCCCGCGAGCAGCTGATCGAAAGCTTGTGTCCGATCCATGCGCGCGAGGGGCGCCGTTTCGGGATTGGGCTCGGCATTTATCGCGCGCGGCGGTTTCACGTCGATGCGCGCGGCTATCGCGGCTGGGGCGAAGATTTCCATGGCGCGACGTTTCCCTGTCGCGGTAACGGTGCGTGAGGCTTCTCTAGGCCGTCGCCCGCCACGCCTCCGCCAAGCGGCGAAAGCCCTGCTGATCGATGTCTTCCGCGCGCGCGGTCGGATCCAAACCGGCGGCGCGCAACAGCGGCTCAGTCTCTGGCGTCAAAGCACGCAGCGCCGAGCGCAGCATTTTGCGGCGCTGACCGAAGGCGGCGGCGGTGACCCGCTCCAGCGCATCGAGGTGCGGGTAGGGATCGGCGCGATTGGTCAGCCGCACGATGGCTGAGGCGATCTTCGGCGGCGGCGTGAAGGTGCGCGCGGGCACGGTGAATTCAAGACGCGCATCGCAGCGCGCCTGCGCAATCACGGCAAGGCGTCCGTAAGCGTCGCTGCCAGGTCTGGCGACGATGCGCTGGGCGACTTCTTTCTGAAACATGAGCGTCATGTCCCCGCGCCACGCGCCGGCCTTAAGCCACTTCACGAGGAGCGGCGTGCCGACATTGTAGGGCAGGTTCGAGACAATATGGGCCGCCGGCGTCCCGCCGGCCAAGGCTGGTGCATGCCGGCGGGACGCCGGCGGTCCATATTGCAGCAGCGCTGCTTCTTCCACTTCAAGCGCATCGCCTTGAACGATGTGCAGGCGCCCCTCGCTCCACTCGATCAGCGGCGCCAGCAGCGGCAGAAAGCGCGGGTCTTTTTCGATGGCGATGACGTGTGCGCCGGTTTCGAGCAGCGCGCGCGTCAGGCCGCCGGGGCCGGGGCCGACTTCAATGACCTGTTTGCCGGCAAGCTCGCCTGCCGTGCGCGCAATACGCCGCGTGATGTTGAGATCGAGCAGGAAATGTTGGCCGAGCCCCTTGTTGGCCCACAGGCCATGCGCTTCCAGTTCGTCACGCAGCGTTGGTAATTCGTCCGCGTTCATGCTCGCGCGCGATGTTCGGCCATCGCCCACGCCATGGCGAGTGCTGCGCGGAAGCTGTCGTCGCGGGCTGTGCCTTCGCCGGCGATGTCGAAGCCAGTGCCGTGATCGGGCGAGGTGCGGATGATCGGCAGACCGAGCGTGACGTTCACCGCATCCCAGAAATGCAGCGTCTTGATCGGGATAAGACCCTGATCGTGATAGAGCGCGATCACCGCGTCGTAAGTCGCGCGCGCGGCCTGGTGGAAGAGCGCGTCGGCGGATTTGGCGTTCGAGACATTGAGGCCCTGGGCGCGCAGAGCGGCCGCGGCCGGATTGACGATATCGATCTCCTCGCGGCCGATGTGGCCGTCTTCGCCCGCGTGCGGGTTCAGACCGCACACCGCGATGCGCGGCGCGGCTATTCCGAAGTCGCGCGCCAGCGCTTCGGCGACGACACGGCCGGTGTCGATAAGCCGTTGGCGCGTCAGCTCTCCAGGCACCTTCGCAAGCGGCGTGTGGATGGTGGCGAGCGCGACTTTCAGCGACGGGCCAGCGAGCATCATCACCGGCCCGCGCGCATGCGGCCACGCATCGTCCTTGGTGAGGTGAGCGATGAATTCGGTGTGGCCCGGAAAGCCGAAGTCAGCCGTGTGCAGCACGGCTTTGGCGATCGGCAGCGTGACAAGCGCGCTCGCCGCACCTGATTGCACAGCAGCGACCCCGCGTTCGATCGCGCCAATGGTGGCGTCGGCGTTCACCGGATCGGGTTCGCCGGGCGTCTCCTGCATCGCAAGCGGGACATGCAAGACGTCGAGCACGCCATCGGCGCCGGCGAGTTTCGAGGCGTCCCCAACCACATTGAGCCGCGGCGCCGGCAAGCCGATGCGCGCGCTAGCGCGCGCAAGCGCATCGGGATCGCCGACAAAGAAGGACGGCGGCGCCGCTTGGCGGTCCGCCCATACGCGCGCCGCAAGTTCGAGGCCGATCCCGGCGGGATCGCCCATCGAGACGGCGAGCGGCTTCATGCCATTATTGACGCGTGATGATGGTGGCTTCGCGCCGCAGGTTACGCAGGTAGCGCTCGGCCAGCATCGACAGTTCGGTTTCGCGCAGGCGGTCTTCGATCTGCTGGCGATCCGGGATGGCGGCGCCGCCAGTTTCACGCGCGCAGAGCATGATGACGTTGGCTTGCTCGCCGTTGGTTACGATGGTCGAGCCGCCGCCAATCGGCACGCCTTCAAGGCGGGTGCGGATATCGGTTGAAAGCTCGGCTTCGATGGTCTGGCCGAGGTCGAGCACGGACGCGCCTTGGATGCCGCGAATATCGCTTTCCAGATCGGCGCAGCCGGCGGCGCGGCGACGGATGCGGTCGAGCGCGTTCGAGCGCGCCACCGGAACGCTGACTTGGCGCAGCGAGACGATCGAGGCGGCGCCCTCGGGAATGCCTTCGCGGCGATTGCGCATGGCTATGATGTAGACGCCGTTTTGTGTGCGCACCGGCAGCGAGACCTGGCCTGGCTGCAGGCGCTCGGCGATCGGGCGAAGCTCCGGCGCAAGTTCAGTTGCGCTGATCCAGCCAAGATCGCCGCCGGCGGCGGCCGATGGCGATTGCGAGAACTGACGCGCCACCAGCGGGAAGGGCGCGCGTTGCTGCATCTGTTCGAGTAGGCGCATCGCGCCTTGTTCCATCTGGTTGAACTCTTCCGGCGTATCCGCGGGCAGGAAGATTTCCGACATTTCGTATTGCGGGCGCCGGGCGTTGGCGGCGATGCGCTGCTGGGTTTCGCTGATGTCGCGCTCGGAGATGCGCACGCGCGAGCCGTACATGCCGGCGATCAAACGCTGCCAGGCGATTTCAGCGCGGACCTGGTTGCGCAGCGTGGTGACGGAGACGCCGCTCCGCGCAAGGTCGTTGGTAAGATCGTCCAGCGTGCTTTCGCTGCGCTGGGCCATGTCCGTCATCCGCCGGTCGATGGCGTCGCCGGTGACGTTGATGTCAAACTTGGCCGCTTCGCCGAGTTGCAATTGCTCATCTACCAGATCGCGCAGCGCTTGCGAGCGCGCGCGCTCCAGCAGTTCCGGCGTCGGCTGCAGGTTGGCGAACAGCAACAGCATCGTTGCGCGCTGACGCACGTCGAAGGTGGAGATCACCTTGTCGTTGACGATTGCGGCGACGCCTTCGGCGTTCTGTGCGCTCACCGGAGGCGCGGCGAAACCAAGCATGGCCACTGCAAGCGCGGCGGCGGCTGTTACGTACTTCAAGTTCATGGTCCGTCCTGCTCCGCCTCAGCTCCCGCCCAACACCCCGAGCGAACGCAGACCGATCCGGATCTGCAAGCCTTCGTCCGGGCCGATGGTGCCCCGCTGGGTTTCCGAGCGGGTGTAGGCGATTTCAAGGAACGTGCAGTCGTCCTCGTAAATCGCGCGGATGTCCTGGCGCAGGTTTATGTCTGAATCTAGGTCCCGCGTCAGGCCAAACTGCATACGCCAGCCGCGGACCAGTTCGACCCCGACACTGGCGGTAAGTTCTTCGTTCGGGGACGTCGGATCGGCCACCAGCGATTCGTCGAGGCTGAGATAGCGCGCTCCGGCGCTAAACCGGCCCACTTGGCCACGCACGCCAAGGTCGATCCGGCGCACCTCGAAGCTTTGGTCATCCAGGCGCATGCGCGCTTCGGCCCCAAACCCGCTGCCCAGGTCGATCTGTCCGGCCGCGACCCAGTCGGCGGTGTCGCCATCGAGATTGCTCTGATCGTCGAAGCCCGCCGCGTCGATCTCGCGCCAGCGGCGGCCCACCATGACGCTCGCGCTTTCGCCGCTGCGCGCGCGCGCCGTGGCGCGGACGCCGGCGCTGACCCGGCCGCCGGGCTCCCAGAGATCGTAATTGGGCGCCGCGTTCGGGCGGAAGAGGTTGGAGTCGTCCAGTTCGAACAGCAGCGAGTCTTCATTGACTATGCGCGGGTCTTCGGCGTCCTCGCTCGCCCAGGCGGCCATCACCACCGGCTCGACGATAAGATCGAAGCGGTCGCCGGGGCGCATGAACGGCCAGCTGATCTCCGCGCCCGCCATGCCGAGACCGCGGGTCACGGTCTCATATTCGTCGGCCGAGGTCTCGACGTAGAACAGATCGCCGCGCGCCTGGGCAAACGGGCTGAACACCATGCCCGGCCCGAAGATCATGTCGCGCCGCCACGTCGCCGAGAGCGACAAACGTGAATCGTTGCCCACGAATGGCCCGACGCCATCGTCATTGCGCGCGAGCGTCGCCGTGTTCGCCTGCAAGCGCACTTGGCCGCCGAGCACCGAATCGTTCAGCACGCGTTCGAATTCCGCGTACGGCAGAATAAGCGGCAGCAAGTCGGAGGTGTCGCTTTCGCGCAGGCCCTGGAAGTTCACCGCGGCGATCGAGCTGTAGGATTCGAGGTCTTGGCCGATGGCGTAGAGTTGCGTGATGAGGCGCGTGTCGGTGCCGATGTAGGGGCCGCGGCGCTCGCCCGTGCCGTCGAGATCGTAACGGCGCAGATATTCGTCGTCGTAGATGTTCTCGACGCCGAAGCCCCAATTCCAGTAATTATTGATACGGAAGGCGCCTTGGCCGAACATGCTGTAACGGAAGCGGCTTTCGCCCAGACGATCGCCGTCTGAATCGAACTCCTCTTCTTGCGTCATCGTCGTGTCGAACTGCACATCGCCCGACCAGAAGCGCTTGCGATATTGCAATCCCAGCAACGGATTGACGGTGCCGTGCAGCCGCAGCGACGCGGTCAAATCCTGCGATAGCGAGATCGCCCAGTAATAGGGCTGCTCATAGAACGTGCCGAGGCGGCGGTTGCGCCCGATGTTCGGCGGCAACAGGCCGGACGAGCGCTCAACGCTCGGGTCGGGATGCGCGATGAACGGGAAGTAGAGCACCGGCACGCCGGCTACTTCGAGCACGGCGCCTTGGTACGAAATCGTCCGTGTCTCGCGATCTTGCACGGCGCGGCGTGCGCGCAGGCTCCAAGTCGGCGGACGATCGCCGGTCGAGCAAATCGGGCAGCTTGTGTAGATGACGTTGCGCAGTTCGCTCTCGCCTTCGCCGTGGCGCACCGCCGCGCGCGCCGCAAGCGTGCCGCCGTCACCTATGTGCGAGCGCAGCTCGCGCGCGGCGCCGACATTCATCGCTTCGTCGGCTTCGATCTCTTCGGCGTAGGTGACCGATCCATCTTCGAGTGCGATCTGCACATCGCCGATGGCGTGGATCTCGCCGGTCTGCAGATTGTAGACGAGGCGGTCGGCGCGCATCGTGCGGCCCTGATAACGGACCTGCACGTCGCCTTGCGCGGTGATCGTCTGCGCGACGTCATCGTTGATGATTTCATCGGCTTCGAGCAGCACATTTGCATTCTGCTCGGCGGGCGGCGGCGGCGCGGCGGTTTGCGCCTGCGCCATGGCCGTCGTGCTGACCGTCATGGCCAGCGCCGCGGCCAATGCAGCCCAGCCGAACGGCGTCCGTTCGGCCGGCCGGCCGGCCATCTCCCCCGAACGGATCATTCGCATCCCTTTTGCGACTCCCCAGGCTTTACCTAAACGTCTGGCGCTTCAGGCGTCTAGCGCCCGAAGCCGTGCGGGGAATCGTTTCACGCCGCCTGTTGCGCCTTAGCCGTCCTCGACAAAGGCGATCATGGCGAGAGCGATAAACATCCCCGCCAGCGGCGCGCTCCAGGCCGCGACCGCCGCGGGCACCGATTGCGTCATGGCAAAGGCGCCGGCGAGTTGGCCGTAGAAGAACAGGAATAATCCGATACCGACACCAGCCGCGCCCCAACGCGCCAAATTCCCCAATCTTTGCAACTGGAGGGAGAAGGCCGCGGCCAATCCCGCCATGGTTGCAAGGAGCAGGGGATAGGCTAGGAGCGATTGCAGCTTCAGCTCGTAGCGCGTTGGCGCAAAGCCGGCCTCGCGGGCCTCTCGGATGAAGCCGGGCAGCACCCAGAACGAGAGCGTGGCCGGATTGACGAACCGGTTGATGAGTTCGGTGGCGTCCAAAGTTGTGGGGATCGCGAGGTGCGTTTGGCGGACAGGACGTCCGCCTGGGGTCGCTTCGACGAGGTCCGTCAGCTGCCAGAAGCCGGGCTTCAATTCGGCGGTGGCGGCGTGGATGCGGCGGGTGAAGCGCAGCGCGTCCTGCTGCACCTCGAAGAACATGAAGGTCGCGCCTTGCAGTTTGGTGCCGCTGGGATCGACGCCATCGGCGTGGATCACGACTTGCCCCTCTTCGTCGCCCTGCCTGATCCATACCCCGTTCTGACCGCCGACGGCGAGCCGTTGCGAGAGTGCGTCCTGTTTCTCGGATTCGAACTCTTGGTAGAGATGGGCGCCGAGCGGGTTGAGGACGGTGACGGCGATAACGCCGAGCACGATGCCGACGAACGCCGACGGCGTGAGGAAGCGCCAAGCAGAGACGCCGGCGGCGCGCATCGCCACCAGTTCGCTTGAGCGGTTAAGGCCGATAATCGCGCCCATCGTGCCAGCCAGCACAATGAACGGCAGCGTCTGTTCCACAAGCATTGGCGTCTTCAGCAACGTGAGACGCAACGCTTCGAAAATTGAGATGTCGGTGCGAGCGCCGACGGTGCGCATCTGCTCGACAAGATCGATCAGCAGAATGCACGCGAGCACGCCGACAAGGGCGATCAACACCCCGCCGAACACGCGGCCGATAACGTAGCGGCCGAGGCGTGACATCAAGAAACTCATGCTTCCGCCCGCGCCAAAACCGATGGACCCATTTCTTGGCGTTTCTTCCTCGCGGCTTTGCCGCCGAGCAGCATGCTAGCGACGATGATCACCGCCAGCGGCAGCGCGTATTGAATGGCATTGAACTGCGGTTCATCGGCGGCGGCGGCCTGCGTCATCAGCGCCGCAAGGCGGATCACGAGCGCGATGATCGAAGCCCACATGATCCGCCGTCCATAGCCGCGGCGGCTGAATTCACCCGTCAAAACGCCCACCAGCGCTACCAAAGCGAGCGCGATGTTCAAGAGCGGCGCGGCGAGGCGACCGTGCGCTTCGGCGAGGAACTCATCGACATTTCGCTGGTCGTAATGGGAGGTTTTGTCCGGGAAGACGAGGTCGAATAAGGTGCGGTCCGAAGCTTTGAGGAAGAACAGATCGGGCTCTTCGAACACGCCGTCGAACTTCAGCACGTAGCGGTCGAAGTCGAGAACATCGA
>JADLHI010000269.1 GCA_020848895.1 Hyphomonadaceae bacterium | reverse complement strand
GGGCCGTTCTTGAGGCCGCGAATGTAGCGGCTCGCGAACATCGGGCACGCGTGCGTGTCGTCGATCTCGACTTTCTGCGGACTGGGGTAGCGGCCCGGCACCGGAAGCACCGGCTTTGTCGTTTGCTTGCCAATGCCGGCGGCGGCCAGATCGCGGGCGATGCCGGCGACGCCCAGCCAATCGGGGCGGTTCGGCGTGACTTCGATGTCAATCACCGGATCGTTGAGACCGAGCGCTACAGCGAGCGGCGTGCCGACTTTCAGTTCGGGATCGAGATCGAGAATGCCGTCAGCGTCGGTATCAAGTTCTAGCTCGGCGCCCGAGCAAAGCATGCCGTTCGAAACGACACCACGCACCGGGCGTGGTTCGAGCGTGATGCCGCTGCCTGGGATGTACGTGCCGATCGGCGCAAACGCCGTGACGAGGCCGGCGCGCGCGTTCGGGGCGCCGCAGACGATTTCGAGATTGCCGAGCGCGGTTTCGACTTGGCAGACTTGCAGCTTGTCGGCGTTCGGATGCTTCGCGGCGCTGATAATGCGCGCGACGGTGAACGCCTTCAGCTTCTCGCCAGCGTTTTCGACGCCTTCGACTTCAAGACCCGTCATCGTCATGGTTTCGACGATGGCGTCGATGCTCGCGTCGGTCGCGAGATGCTCTTTGAGCCAGGAGAGCGTGAATTTCATTGGGAAATCTCTGAGCGCGCGACTGCACTCCCCCTCCTCTTGAGAGGAGGGGGTTGGGGGGTGGGGTGAGGCGCGGTGTTTGAAAGTTCGCACTGACTATGGAGCGCCGTCGTACTCGCCGGCACGGCGCCGCTGCTACCGACAATCTCCGGTGCTTGTTCGATCAAGCGCATGCCGGCGATGGCGCCGGCGCTCCAGATTTTCTGCGCGCTATTGTGAAGGGCTGGAGCTTCACCCCACCCCCTGCCCCCTCCTCTCAAGAGGAGGGGGTTCAGAGCGCCACTGGAGAGCGCCGGAGTCATTGTGTGAGACCGCTGCCGCAGAAGAAGGGCTCGGGATTGAAATCGACGGCGCGCACCGCCTCGCCGGTGCGCGATTCCGGCGGCACCTGATCGAAGCGCACGAACGCCGCGAGCGTATCGCGTCCGCCGACGCGATGGACTTGGTCGCCGGCATCCGCGGATCGTTTGACGCCGAGTTCGCCTTCAACTGTCGGCCAATTATTGGCGCTGATGCACAGATCGCGATCGGTGAGCGATCTGAATTCCACTAGAAAGCGCCGGTCGGCGGTGCTGGCTGTCGTCGTTACACGAAAATCGACGTTGCGCGTCGGCGTGGCGGGCGGCGGCGGCGCGGAAGGCGAACACGCGGCGAGCGCGAGCGCGGCTAGGATGAGGGTACGCATCAGCCGACTCCCTGCGCGAGGCCAGGCAGCAGATACGGGCTGAAGCCGTAATGCTTCAGCCAGCGTGTGTCGGCGGCGAAGAAGTCGCGGAGATCGGGCATGCCGTATTTCAGCATCGCCAAGCGATCGATGCCCATACCGAAGGCATAGCCTTGGTATTTCTCCGGATCGATGCCGCAATTCTTGAGCACATTCGGGTGCACCATGCCGCTGCCCAGAATTTCGAGCCAATCGTTGCCTTGGCCGATCTTGATTTGACCCCCGGACTTATCGCAACCGACGTCGACTTCCGCACTCGGTTCGGTGAACGGGAAGTGGTGCGGGCGGAAACGGAGCTTGACGTCGTCCACTTCGAAGTACGCTTTGATCGCCGCGATCAGCACGCTCTTCAAATCGGCCATGGTCGAGGTCTCGTCGATGACGAGGCCTTCGATCTGGTGGAACATCGGCGTGTGCGTGGCGTCGGAATCCTTGCGGAAGGTGCGGCCCATGCAGATCATGCGGATCGGCGGCTTTTGCTTCAACATGGTGCGCACTTGCACAGGTGACGTGTGCGTGCGCAGCACCTTGCGCGCGCCATCTTCGCTCTTCGCGTCGAGGAAAAACGTATCGTGGGTTTCGCGCGCCGGATGGTTTGGCGGGAAATTGAGCGCGGTGAAATTGTTGAAGTCGGTCTCGATGTCGGGGCCTTCTTCAACGGAAAAGCCCATCTCGCCGAAGATGGCGGCGAGTTCTTCCATCACTTGGCTGACTGGATGAATCGTGCCGAGACGCGGCCGTACCGGCGGCAGCGTGACGTCGACCGCCTCGCTTTGCAGCTGACGATCGAGCGCGGCCTCGGCCATCGCCGCTTTCTTGGTGACGATCGCTTCGGTGACTTTATCTTTGAGAATGTTGAGCGCGCCGCCGAACGTCTTGCGTTCGTCCGGGCTCATTGATCCCAGATTCTTCATCAGCGCGGAAATGCTGCCCTGCTTGCCGAGCGCCTCAACGCGCAGCGCTTCGAGCGACGCTTCATCGTTGGCGGCGGCAACGCGCGTGAGGAGGGTGCGTTCGAGTTCTTCGAGATCGGTGGTCATTACGCCGCCCCTTTTGCTCACCCGTTCATGGGGGAGCTGTCAGACCGCGAAGCGGGCTGACTGAGGGGCGGTGCGCCGCTGTGCTTGCAAGCACTCGCGCGGTTGCGCCCCCTCCGGCCGCTTCGCGGCCACCTCCCCCGCACGCGAGGGAGGAAACCACGGAGTTTTACTTCAGTGCGGCTTGGGCTTGAGCAACAAGACCCTTGAAAGCCGCCGGCTCGTGCATGGCGATATCGGCCATGACCTTGCGGTCCAGCTCAATGCCCGCCTTGGCGAGCCCGCTGATAAATCGAGAATAGGTGAGGCCTTCTTCGCGCACAGCCGCGTTGATGCGCTGGATCCAAAGCGCACGGAAGGTGCGCTTCTTGGCCTTGCGGTCGCGGTAGGCGTAGATGCCCGCCTTCTCAACCGCGGCGTTCGCGGTGCGGAAGGTGGTTGAGCGACGGCCGTAATAGCCCTTCGCCTTCTTCAGAACTTTCTTGTGACGGGCGTGCGCGGTGACGCCGCCTTTAACGCGTGCCATTTTTCAGTCTCCGCTCAATCGAGGCCGTAGGGAATCCAGAGCTTGATGCGCTTTGCATCGGGCTCGGCCAACACGTCGGTGCCGCGGTTTTGACGGATGTACTTGGCGTTGTGGCTGATCAGGCGGTGACGCTTGCCGGCGGCGCCGGCCTTCACCTTGCCCGAGGCCGTGAGCTTGAAGCGTTTTTTGACGCCGCTCTTGGTCTTCAGTTTCGGCATTTCATCCTCTTTGGATCAAGGCGCAGGGCCGAAACCCCGCGCAAAAAGGGCCGCCACGGCATGCCGTACAGGCCGGGCCACCCAAGAAGGCGGGGCAGATAGCATGGGGGGTCCGGCCCCGCAATGGGGGGCGGGTGTGGAGAACCGCCGGCATTCCGCCGATTGGCCGCACCATGACTTGGGCCCCTCGCAGGGTCCTGCCACGCGCTGGCGGCGCAAGCATCGGCGGCGTCTTGGGGACCTGCGTGGGGCCGGCGACACGACCAGGCTGGAGATCAGCGCGTGGCTTAACCGCTGGAAATCAGCCTCGTCCGACAATGCGCCGACATTTTGGCTCCCTGCCCCGGCTGGGTGTGATTAAGATATACAGGCGCAGGCGGAGCGGACGGCATGGTGCGGCAACCGAAGGATTTGGCGGAGGCCAAGGCGATCTTCCGGGAGGAAAAAGCCAAGGTCACAGGCTCGATCTCCGCCGTCGCAGGGTCACGCTGGCTGATGGCGATCCTGGCGACGTTGGTGATCGCGTTCGGGACACATCTGGCGTTTGCGCCGGCGCGGCTGCCGGCCGTCGGCGGCGTGAGCCTCGCGGCTGTCGGGCTGCCGCCAAGTGTCGACTTCGGCTTTGCCGGCGATCAAGCCAAGCAGGCGGCGGAAGCGGCGGCGAACTCGCAAGCGCGCACGCGCGCCGAGGAATTCGTCACGGCCAACGCCGAGCGGATTCCGATCTTCAATGCCGTCGCGTTCGGGCTCTCGCTGCTGCTCCTGCTCGGCAACATGTTCATCATGACAAAGCGCCGGCCGTACTCGCGCGGTTAGCGGCCAGTGCGCGTCGATGAGAGCAGACTCACGGCGACCTACATGGAAGCATCGAACCCGGGAAAGGGTGTGGAGCTAGCTGCGTCTGAAACCGAACCGGTAAGCAGGCTTGGCGCCTTCCGGCCAGTCGGTCCATGGGCCTGGCGAGATGGCGACGAGCGCGAACGCGCCGCGCGGCGTTTGCATAGCGCCGCCATCGTCAACGATTTCACGCTCGCCGACTCCATCCACGTTTACGCGCAGACGCAAGCGGCCAGCCCATACGCAGCGTGCGTTTTGCGGGCAGCGGCTATCTTCCAGCACTTCGAGCGGGCGCACGCGCAGGCCGTTTCCCAAATCAGCGGTTTCGTTGATGCCGGCTGCAACAACGCCCTGCCCGTGCAGCGCCGCCTCGCGCTGCGCGAGATCTTCGCGGATGTGTTGCGGCAGTGGCGTTTGCGGACCGAGCCCGCCTTCAGTCGAGGCGCAAGCAGCC
>JADLHI010000268.1 GCA_020848895.1 Hyphomonadaceae bacterium | reverse complement strand
CGGATGCAGCATCTTGATCGGCGCTTTGAACATTTCGACGAATTCGAGCATGCCCTGGTTGGCGCGGTTCAAGCCGCCCGAGTAGGAGTACGCGTCCGGATCGTTCTGCGCGTGCATTTCGAGCTTGCGGATATCGACCTTGCCGACGAGCGAACTGACATCCTGGTTGTTGTCGTCGCCCGGCTCCGTCTTTGCGATCGCCACCTGGCGCAGGCGCGACGGATTCATCTTTGCCACGCGGAATTTGGTGATGTCGCCGCCGAACTCGTCGAGGCGCTTCACGCACCACGGGCTCATCAAGCCGCTGAGACGACGTTGCGGGATGCCGTAATCGTCTTCGAGGCGCTGGCCCCAAGTCGCCGGATCGAAAAGTCCCAGCGGGTGCTCGAATACGGGCGAAAGCTCATCGCCCGCCTTCAGCACATAGATCGGCTGATCTTCCATCAGCGCCTTCAGGCGCTCGGCCAGCGAGGATTTACCGCCGCCGACCGGGCCAAGCAGATAGATGATCTGCTTGCGCTCTTCCAAACCCTGCGCGGCATGGCGAAAGAAGGCGACGATCCGCTCGATCGTCTCTTCCATGCCGTAGAATTCCGCGAACGCCGGATAAAACCGCATCGTGCGGTTCATAAAGATGCGGCCGAGGCGCGCGTCCTTGGAGGTATCCACCATTTTCGGCTCGCCGATCGCGGCAAGCAGACGCTCGTGCGCGCTCGCATAGGCCATCGGCTCGTCGCGGCAAAGGCTTAGAAAGTCCTGCAGCGACATTTCCGCTTCACGACGCTGCTCGAACGAGCGAGCGTAACTGCGAAAAAGATCTTCAGACATCATGCCTCCGTCCGCCTCGGCAACCTTTAGATAAGAACTCCGGTTCCGAGACGCGTTACAAGAAAGCCATGCAAATCTGGCGGCGATAAGTCGAGGTTGGTGACGCCGCGCACGATCCGCCCAAACAACATGCAGAGGATGACATGATTTGCGGCGCTGTGGTCGGAAAACACCGGAGAAAGTTCAGCCCGTCACAAACGTGAGCGAAAGCTGAACGAATTGTGGCGCGGGATTTTGGTGCGCGTCTTTAACGAAGCGAAAACCTTCGATTTTACGCGGCCTTAAGCACGATGCGGCATCCCTTGGGGCTTGGGGACCGTAGAGGCTGACCAATGAGTGACAGTGCATGGGTGCTAAAGGGCATAGACCCTGAGACGCGCGCGCGAGCGGTCGAAGAGGCCGAACGCCTCGGCGTCAGCCTGGCCGACTACCTGACAGATCAGGTCTTGCGAGCGGCTATCACTGACCAGATCGTCAGTTCGGCGCCGGCTGAAGACTCTCCGGCGCTTGCCGAGACGACCGAACCGGGCGTTCGCCACCGTTTCCGCACGCTTGAGCGGCGCCTTGAGAACGCGCTGGGCAGCCTAGACGGCGCCCAACGCACACTCGACGCCTCCTTTTTCGATATCAGCGAGCGCATTGACGAACTCGAAGGCTTCGCTTCCGGCACCGCGCAGGCCTTGCAGCAAGGGCTGCAGGACACCGCCGAACGCTTCGTCACCATGCAGCAACAGAATGACGATGCCGCCGCCGCTCGTCTCAGCGAAAACGCCGCCGCGCACGAAGGCTTGGCCGGTTCCATCTCGGCGCTTGGCGCCTACGCGCAAGACATCGACACCATCGCCCGCCGCGCCGACACAAATGCCGGCGTCCTCGCCGACGCCCATGAGCAGCTGAAGCACGCCGTCGCCGCCGATTTCGCCGAATTCTCCGACCAGATCGCCCTTCGTCTCAATGTCGGCCTGCGCGAGGTCGCCGCCGCGGCCGATGAGGCCGCCACTCAGGCCGACGCGGCCGTCGCGCACCTTGTCGTCGAACTGCGCGGCGTTCGTGAATCGCTTGAGCAAAGCGTCGCCGACGGTGTCGATGAAACCCGCCGCCGCGTTCACGCCGCCTTCTCCGACGCCGCCCAGCGCATGGAAGCGCTGTCCGATCGCGTCGACCTCGTCGAACGCCAAGCCGCCGTCAGCGCCGATCAGATCCGCGCGCGCATGGTCGACATGGAAGACGCCGCGCAGATCGCGCTTGAAGATACCGCCGAGAGCCTACGCCAAGCGGGCGCCGCGCTCGCCGCCGACCTGCAGCGCGCCACGCAAGATCAGCGCGCGGCGCTTGAAAGCGTCCATAGCGATCTTTCCGCCGAGATTTCGGAGCTGCAAGATCGCCAGCAAGGCGCTCTGGCGCGCTTGAAGCTGCTCGACGCCGCCGTCAGCCATGGCGTCACCGACGTCAACGCGCTGCGCGAACAGACGCTGGCGCGCATCGGCGAAGCCGAGCGCGCCGCCGCCGACCGTTCGGCGCAAGTGCTGAGCATCGCCAACGAGCAGACGGATGCGCTCACCGCCCGGCTCGCCCGGCACGTTTCGGACGCGGCGGAAACCCACTTCCAGCTCCGCGCCGACAACGAGCGCGTTGAGGCGTCCGCCATCGCCGCGCTCGAAAAGCTCGCCGGCGACATCGCCACCGGGCGTAGCGACGCATCATGGCAGATCGAACAAGCGCGCACCCACACGCAAAATGAACTCGCCGAACTGCGCGAACAGCAATCGGGCTTCGGCGCGCGCCTCACCATCATCGACCTGGCGCTGCGCACGCAAACCTCTTTGATCGAGCGCATTTCCAAGGTCGAAACCGCGCTCAGCGACGCCGCCTCCGCCGCGAAAATGTCCGACATCGAAGCGCAGGTGAACGTGCTGCGCCAAGCCGTCGGCAAGAACGGCGACGAAGCGCTCGTGCGCCGCATCGAAGCGCTCAGCGACCGGCTTTCCGAAGCCGCTAGCGGCGACGCCGCGCTCGACAACAAACTCGG
The DNA here is from genome assembly GCA_020848895.1 of Hyphomonadaceae bacterium. Classification (GTDB taxonomy): domain Bacteria; phylum Pseudomonadota; class Alphaproteobacteria; order Caulobacterales; family Aquidulcibacteraceae; genus Vitreimonas. The sequence continues at coordinate 942 of JADLHI010000268.1, read as the reverse complement.
CGACATGGAAGCGCAGCTCAACGTGCTGCGCCAAGCCATCGCCAAGAGTGGCGACGATGCGCTTGTGCGCCGCATCGAGGAATTGCACGAGGGCATGGCCGAAGCCTCGCGCGGTGACGCCGTCCTGGATAGCAAGCTGGCCGAAATCGAAGCGCAACTGAACGTTCTGCGTCAGGCCGTCGCCAAGAACGGCGACGAGCAGCTGATGCAGCGCATGGCGCAACTCGGCAATGAAACGAAGCTGAGCGCCGAGAAGACCGAAGACCTCGTGCGGCTGATGGGCCGCCTCACATCGAACTACCAAGAAGCATCCGCGCAAGCCGACGACCGCATCCACAAGCTCGAAATGGCGCTCGCCGATCTTCGGCTGGAACATATCTCGACGCGCGAAGCGCCGGTCGCTTCAGTCGAGGACGTTGCGGCGCTGGCGCACCGCATCAACACCGTCGAGCGTCTGCAAACTTCAGCTGCCGACGTCACCGCCCTCGTCAGCCGCATCAATGCTGTCGAGCGCTTGCAAGCCTCGGCCGAGGATGTCGCTTCGCTGGCGAACCGCGTTGGCGCGGTCGAACGGCTGCAGTCTTCGGCTGAAGACGTGACCTCGCTCGCGAGCCGGGTGAACGCGGTTGAGCGCCTGCACGCGTCCGCGGCGCCGGAGGTCGCGCCGCAGGAGATCGCGGCGCTGCAACAGCGTCTGCTGGCGATGGAAACGCGCCAGGCCGAGGCGCTGGAGATGTTGCGCGGCGACATCGTTCGCTTCGTGACCGATAACGACCGCCGTCTGGCGACGCTCGAACACACCGAGATGGACTACAATCTCGCGGCCGAGTTCGATGACCTGCGCCGCCGCGTCGAAGAGCGCATTCTCGGCATCGAGCAACGCAGCGTCCGCACGCTGGAGCAAGTCGCCGATACCGTGCAGATGCTCGAAGAACGCTTCGT
>JADLHI010000267.1 GCA_020848895.1 Hyphomonadaceae bacterium | reverse complement strand
TCCGCGCCCTTGCTCGCATCGATCGCCACCGCGATCGTGCGCGCGCGATCGGCCGCCGAGATGCCAGTCGAAATGCCTTCGCGCGCTTCGATCGACACCGTGAACGCCGTGCCTAGCCGCGCCTGGTTGCGCGGCGCCATCGGCTCCAAGCCTAGTTCGCGCGTGCGCTCGGCCGTGAGCGCCAGACAGATCAGGCCACGGCCATGCTTGGCCATGAAATTCACCTGCGCCGGCGTCGCGAATTGCGCGGGGATGATGAGGTCGCCCTCGTTCTCGCGGTCTTCCGCGTCAACGAGAATGAACATGCGCCCTTCGCGCGCTTCCTCGATGATCTCCGCGATCGGCGAGATGGCGCGTTTGAGTTCCGATATGGGGGACGGCTGTGCCGTCATGATTGATTTCTCCGCGCCTCGATCAAGCGCGCCGCGTAGCGCGCCATCATATCGGCTTCCAAATTGACCTTATCGCCAGCCTTCAGCCGAGACAAAGTCGTGACTGCCCACGTGTGCGGGATGATCAGCACGCCGAAGCCCTCGGCGTCGACCTCATTAACTGTAAGCGACACACCCGCGATGGCGAGGGAGCCCTTGCCAGCAATCAGATGCGCGATGCTGCCCGGCGGCCGGATACGGATGCGATACCCCTCGCCGTCCTGCTTCAGCGAAAGCACCTCGCCCAGGCCATCGACGTGACCCTGCACCATATGCCCGCCGAGCTCATCGCCCAGCTTGAGCGAGCGCTCCAGATTGACGCGATCACCGGCCTTCAATTCGCCCATTGTCGTCAGCGCCAGGCTCTCGGCCGCGACCTCGACCTCGTGACACGCGCCACCATTCCTCAGAGCACGCACCCGAACCACGGTGAGGCAGCAACCGTCATGCGCGATGGACGCCCCCACTTCGATTGAGGATGGGTCATAGGCGCTATCGACGTAAAGACGCACGAGCCCATCCTTGCGCTCGACCGCCTTCACCTCGCCCAGCGCGGTGACAATGCCTGTGAACATTCAGCTTTGGCCTTTCAGGCTCGCTCGTAGCTTTCCCAAAGATCGGGGCCAAGCTCACGCAACGCCACACGATTCCATGTAGGCGCTTGCGCCAGCCGCGCCAATGCAAGCGCCCCTACGGCAGGCCGGCCTTCAGCCCCCAGCACGATCGGCGCACGAAACCACTCGAGGCGATCCACCGCATTCGCCGCGATCAGCGACGCCGCCACCTGCCCGCCGCCTTCGGCGAACACGCTTGCCACGCCCGCGTTCGCGAGCGCCGTCAGAGCCGCCTCGACGTCAATACCCGCGGGCCCGCGCCCCACGCCGAGCGTCCGCGCACCCGCCGCTTCCAGCAACGCCCGGCGCTTGCCGTCCGCATCACTTGCGCCAATCACGATCACCGCCGCGCGATCGATGCTCGCGAACAAGCGTCCAACCGGCTCAAGCGAAAATTCGGTATCGAGCACCACGCGCGCCGGTTGCTTCACGGGCGGCGGCTCAGTGCGCGCCAACAATTCCGGATCGTCCGCACGCGCGGCGCCGATGCCCACCATCACCGCCTCATGCGCGGCGCGCATCTTCTGCACCTCGGCGCGCGACGCTTCGCCCGTGATCCAGCGGCTTTCACCCGAGGCCGTCGCAATGCGCCCATCGAGCGAAGTCGCAAGTTTCAGGGTGACGCGTGGGCGGTTCATCGCGCGCACTTATGGACCGCCTGCGTCTCGCCGGCCAGCGCCGAACCTCGCCGCGCGAAGCTTCCGCAACACCAGCGCGCGCCGACGAGACGCCGACGGTCCATATCGCGTTAGCTTTTGCCCTTGGGTTTACCGGCCTCTTCGATAAAATCGGCGAAATCGCTGGCTTCGCGGAAATCGCGGTAAACCGAGGCATAGCGCACGTAGGCCACCGGATCGAGCACGGCCAACGCCTCCATCACCATTTCGCCGATGGTCTCGGATGCTACTTCGCTCTCGCCCTGGCTTTCGAGCTTGCGCACGATGCCGGAAATCATCTGCTCGATCTGATCTTGTTCAATCGGCCGCTTGCGCAGCGCGATGGAAAGCGAGCGCGCCAGCTTATCGCGATCGAACGGCACCCGCCGCCCCGATCGCTTCAGCACCACCAGATCGCGCAATTGCACGCGCTCGAAGGTGGTGAAACGCGAGCCGCATTTATCGCACTGCCGCCGACGCCGGATCGCGGCGCCATCCTCAGTCGGACGGCTGTCCTTCACCTGAGTGTCTTCGTTTTGGCAAAAGGGACAACGCATCGGGGCTCGCTAGCGCTCGCAGGCAGTGGGCAATGGGGCTTAGGCAATGGGTTCTAAGCGGAGTCGCGCCGCCTACCTATTGCCTACTGCCCACTGCCCAATGCCTCAGTAAATCGGAAACCGCGCCGTCAGCGCTTCAACCTTCGCGGCCACAGCCGCTTCCGTCGCCGAATTGTCGCCATTCGACTTGGACAGCCCATCCAGCACTTCGCAGATCAAATCCGCGACCTGACGGAATTCCGCCGGGCCGAAACCGCGCGTCGTGCAGGCCGGCGAGCCAAGGCGTACGCCCGACGTCACCATCGGCTTTTCCGGGTCGAACGGGATGCCGTTCTTGTTGCAGGTGATCAGCGCGCGTTCGAGCGCTTGCTCGCCCGCTTTGCCCGTCACGCGCTTCGGCCTGAGATCGACCAGCATCAAATGGCTGTCCGTGCCGCCCGAAACGACCGCAAGCCCGTTCTCGATCAAACGCTCGGCCAACGCCTTGGCGTTCTCCACCGTGCGCTTGGCATAGAGCTTAAACTCAGGCTGCAAAGCTTCGCCAAAGCTCACGGCCTTGGCCGCGATCACATGCATCAGCGGCCCGCCTTGGAGGCCTGGGAAAACCGCTGAATTGATGCGCTTTCCGAGCTCTTCATCGTTCGACAGGATCATGCCGCCACGCGGCCCGCGCAGCGTCTTGTGCGTCGTCGTCGTCACCACATGCGCGTGCGGCAGCGGCGAAGGATACACACCGCCGGCAATCAGGCCCGCATAGTGCGCCATATCCACCATC
>JADLHI010000266.1 GCA_020848895.1 Hyphomonadaceae bacterium | reverse complement strand
GAGGAAACACTGACGGCCTACGAAATCGGACTGAAGTCGATGTTGTTTGACGGCCGCATGCGTTTCAACACGGCAGCCTTCTATTACGACTACCAGGATCTCCAGCTCTATACGCTGGTCAACACCGGCGCCATTCCGCTCGTTCTGCTCGACAACGCCGCAAACGCAACCATTTACGGTGCAGAGTTTGAAATGATTGCGCGACCAATCGATCGGCTTGAGGTCACGCTGAACCTCGGACTGCTCAATACCGAGATTACAGACTTTGTGAGCGCGGGGACTGACTATTCGGGCAATCAGCTCGCGTTGTCGCCAGAGGTGACGTTCAGCGGCGTCGCGAACTATGAGATTCCGCTCTCACCCGGCCTGGCGCTCGCGATCCAACCCTCATTTTCGTATCGCAGTAGTCAGTTCTTTTCCGCCGACAACAATCCCCTACTGCAACAGGATGGATATTGGTTATTGGACGGTCGCATCGCATTGAAGAGCGAAGATGGGCGTTGGGAAGCCGCGTTGTTCGCGCGCAATCTGACGGACGAGGAATATATCAATTACGCCGTCGATCTTTCAGACTTTGGCTTCATCGAACAATTCCGTGGGGAGCCTCGTATGTTCGGCGTCGAATTGCGGCTCCAATACTAATGCGAACGCTATTCGCAGTTTTCACCGCATTCCTGCTGATCGCCTGCCAGCAGGAACCGCCCGCGCAATCGCTGACGCCCGAACAAAGCGCCGCATTGAGTCCGGCCGATCCACGCATCGCCGGACTCTACGAACAATCGTGCAAGTTCTGTCATACTGTCGCCGACACCGGCGCGCCGCGCGCGGGCGATCGCACGCAATGGAACCCACGCTGGCGCAAAGGCGAAGCCGAATTGCTCAACAACACGATCCGCGGATTCAACGGCATGCCAGCGGGAGGCCAGTGCTTCTCCTGCACACCCGACGACTATCGCGCGCTGATCCGCTTCATGGCTGGGAGAGAGTGATGAATAAATGGACGCGCCGGAGTTTGCTCGCCGCAGGCGGAGTCGCCGGCGTTGGCGTTGTTGGCGCGGGCGGCGTCGCTGGGCGCAATTTTCTGCGCGATCGCGAGCCTCCAGCGCCGGCGGCGCAAGACGCAGAGGGTCGCCTGTTGTGGAGCAATTGGTCGGGTGTGGCCCACGCCTATCCGGCCGCGCGCGCTGCGCCGCAGAGCGAAGACGAGCTTGCCGACATTCTCAGGACTTCGCCGGGGCCGATCCGTCCGGTCGGTTCAGGTCACAGCTTCACCGCGCTCGTGCCGAGCGAAGGCACGCTGCTGACGCTCGACGGCATGACCGGGCTCATCAGCCACGACCCCACAACGCATCGCGCCACGGTGCGCGCCGGTACGCGGCTCGCCGATCTTGGCCCAGCACTCGCCGCCATCGGACAGGAAATGGTGAACCTGCCCGACATCAACAAACAATCCGTCGCCGGCGCGATCTCGACCGGGACGCACGGCACAGGGCGCGGCATCCAGGCGGTGCACGGATCAATTCTCGCCATGCGGATCGCAACGCCGTCCGGCGAGATCATCGATTGCGACCGACAGACGCGCCCCGAAATCTTCGACGCCGCGCGCGTCGGCCTAGGCGCCTTCGGCGTCGTCACTCAAGTCACGCTTCAGAACCAGCCGCTCAACCGCATTGTCAAGCGCGTCGCGGTGCAACCGACAGAAGAGGTGCTCGAGTCCTGGCCGGCGCTGCGCCAGCAGCATCGCAACGTCGAATTCTATGTGCTGCCCTTCACCGATCATTCGGTGACGATCACCAATGACGTCACCGACTTGCCTGTCAGGCCGCGCGGGCCCGATGTCGACACAGAGACGCTGATGGCGCTCAAGCAGTTGCGCGACTGGTTTGAGTTCACGCCGTCGCTGCGCCGCCGCATCGCCGCGGAGGAACTCGCCAAGATTCCACCAGAAGAAGTGGTCGATGAAGGCTGGAAGCTGCTTTCGAACGAGCGGCCGGTGCGGTTCAACGAAATAGAGTATCATCTGCCGATCGACGCTCAGATTCCTGCGCTGCGCGAAGTGCTGAACGCCATCGAAACACATCGCAAGGACGTGTTCTTCCCCATTGAAGTGCGCGTGATCGCGGCAGACGACGCTTGGCTTTCACCCTTCTATCAACGCGAAAGCGGATCGATCGCCGTCCATGCCTATTACCGGGAAGATTATGATTTCTTCTTCAGCATGGTGGAGCCGATCTTCCGCCGTTATGGCGGTCGCCCGCACTGGGGTAAGCTACACAGCCTGAAGGCGCGTGATTTCGCGGATCTCTATCCGCGCTGGGCGGACGCCGGTGAAGTGCGGCGCGCGCTCGATCCGCAAGGACGGATGCTCAACGATTATCTGCAGGGGATTTTCCTCGATGCCTGATGCGGGACCTCGCTGGACACGCCGCGCGGCGATGATTGGCGGCGGCGCGGCGCTCGCCGCTGGCGCGGCTGTGCTGGCCTCGCGCAAACCGGATCGTGGCGGCGCACACAACGACTATTTTCTGGCGCTGACGGCGGCGCTGCGCCAGGCGGGTATCGCGCATCCGGTGCTCGTCATCGACCAGACGCGGCTCGACCAGAACATCGCCACGGCGCGCGAGGCGTTGCGTCCATCCGGCTTGCCGTTGCGCGTCGTGGTGAAATCGCTTCCAGCCTCGAATCTCATCGAGCGCATCGCCAGCGGCATGGCGACCAATCGTTTTATGGTTTTCAACGGCGCGATGCTCGAAGCGATGGCGGCGCGGCGCGATGCCGATTTGCTGCTCGGCAAACCCCTGCCCGCGCTGCAATTTGCCGAGATCGTGGACAAGATCGGCGCCGAGGCGGCGAGCCGCGTGCAATGGCTGATCGATACGCCCGAGCGACTGCGCCAATATTCCGAGATCGCCGCAACACGGAATACGACCGTGCGCGCGAACATCGAG
>JADLHI010000265.1 GCA_020848895.1 Hyphomonadaceae bacterium | reverse complement strand
TCGATTTCCGCAGCGTCGCCCAAGCCATTGAGCGTCACATCCATGCCGGCCTTCGCGAAGGCGGTGGCAATCCCCAGGCCGATGCCGCTGGTTGAGCCTGTAACTAGTGCAGCTCTACGTTCGCCCATGTGCTCCTCTGCTCCTCATTGCTTGCGTCACCGCGCCGGAACCGCTAGCGCAGCGTCATGTCGTTTGGCGGTCTGACGAGGGACCCATGGATTTGAGCGCGCCTCTGGCTTCATTTGTGGCCGGGTTTCCTGATTTCATCATTCAACTTGGGATCGCGCTCGGACTCTTCGTCGCATCCTTGTTCATCTACACGATCATGACGCCGCACAAAGAGCTGGCGCTGATCCGCGCGGGAAATCCTTCAGCATCGCTAGCCTATGGCGGCGTCATCGTCGGCATCGCCATTCCGCTGGGATCGTGCCTCGCGCACTCGTTCGGCGTGATCGATCTTCTGATTTGGGGCGTGGTCACGCTGCTGATCCAGCTGCTCGCCTTCCGCTTCGCCGACATCTTTCTGCGCGGCCTGCCGCGCCGCATCGCCGAGGGCGATGTCGCTGCGGCCGTCTTTCTGATGAGCATCAAGATTGGCCTGGCGCTGATCATGGCCGGCGCGGTCGCCGATCCTAACGTGCAGCTGTTCCGGGCCGGCTAGCGCATGATCCGTCTCGTTCCGGATTGGCTGCTCTACATCGTGGTGATCACGGTGGTGGTGCTCGTCCTGTTTCGGGTCGATCAACGGCACGATGCGCCCGAAGCGCTGCCCGACGCGCCGGAGGCGGGCGCATTCCTGCCGCCGCCATCGCAATACGATCCGGCTGTGTTGGTGGAAGTCGGCCCGATCGCCTCGGGCATGGGTACGGCTTTCGCAATTTCGCCGGACGGCTGGTGGCTGACGGCGCGCCACGTTGTCGATGGCTGCGACGCGGTTGGCCTCGTCGTGTCGCGCGGCCAAGCGGTGCGCGTCGACGACGTAAAGCGCGCTGAATTTGCCGACATCGCGCTCTTGAGAACCGAAAGCGCACCGGCGGCGATGTCGCTCGATACATCGGAGCGCCGCTTCCAGATTGGGCAACGCGCGTTTCACGTCGGCTTCCCGCAAGGCCAGCCCGGCGAAGCGTATTCGCGGCTGATTGGCCGTGAAACACTGATCGCGCGCGGCCGCTACGATCTTGAAGAGCCGGTTCTGGTGTGGGCTGAGCTTGGCCGCACCTCCGGCCTGCGTGGTTCGCTTGCGGGCATTAGCGGCGGACCGGCGCTGGCGGCAAACGGGCAAGTGATTGGCATCACGGTCGCGGAATCGGCGCGACGCGGGCGCATCTACACAGCTGCGCCATCTTCGATCCTGCGTTTGCTGAACGTCGAGCAAGTGGCCGCCACGGGCGCGCCCGGCGAACGCATGACGCCGGACAATTACGGTCAGGAATCGGACGATCTGCGGCGTAATCTAGCAGTCGCGCAGGTGGTCTGCGTTGCAGCGCAGCCGCGGACATGACGACGCCCTTCGCCGACCGCTTGATCGAAGGCGTCCGCGCCAAGGCGACGCCGCTCTGCGTCGGCCTTGATCCCTTCCCGGATAAAATTCCGGCGCTGTTCGGCAACGCGGCTGAGGACACCTCCACTGTCCTGAAATTCGGCACCGCGATTATCGACATCGCGCGCGACCATGCCTGCGTGCTGAAGCCGCAGCTTGGGTTGTTCGAGCAATTCGGCGAGATGGGTTACGCGGTGGCGCGCATGCTGTGCGCCTACGCCAAGCAAGAAGGCATGCTGGTGCTGCTCGACGCCAAGCGCGGCGACATCGGCACGACGGCGGAAGGCTATGCGCGCGCCACAATCGGCGGCGCACCGGGCTTCGGCGCCGATGCAGTGACCGTGAACCCTTACATGGGTAAGGACACGCTCGAACCTTTCATCACGCGCGCGGAGGCCGAGGGCAAAGGCGTCGCGGTGCTGGTGCGGACGTCAAATCCGGGCGCCGGCGATTTTCAGGACCTGCAAGTCGGCGGCGCGCCGGTGTGGCGGCGGGTGGCGGAAATCCTTGCGCCCGAATGCGCACGGCTGCGCGGCGCCAGCGGCTGGTCGGGGCTGATGGCTGTCGCGGGCGCCACCTACCCCGAGGAAGCGCGGGTGCTGCGCGAAGCGATGCCGGAAGCACTGTTCCTGGTGCCGGGTTATGGCGCCCAGGGCGCCAGCGCCGCGGATGCGGTGGCGGGCTTTGTCCAGGCCGGCGGTAAAATGCGTGAGGGCGGCGTCGTCAGTTCCTCGCGCGCGGTGCTTTATCCACCGGCGGCGCAGGCCGCGAAGACAATAGCGGAATGGCGCGCGGCAATCGGTGACGCCATGGCCGCTGCGGCAAGCGAACTCCGCGCCGCCTGTACGCCCTGATAGGCGACAAACAGCATTTGATTGGCTAAACCCCGATTCAGGGGATGCGGGCCGAACCGGCCGAGCGAGGGAGAAACCCATGCGCAAAAACCTCATGCGCGCTGCGTTGGCGGCGCTCGCATTGGTCATGGTCGCGCCGGCTTACGCCGATGGTCCGGGCAATCCGGGGCCGAACGAAGCTGCGCCGCCCGTGCGCCCAGCGCCCACGACACCAGCGCCTGCCGCGCAGCCAGCAGCCGCGCCGCAAGGCCAGACCGGCGTTGTGCCGCTCGGCAATAGCGGGCTTTCGCTCAACGTGCCGGCGACCTATCGCTTCTACTCAGCCGCCGAGGCGCGCGCCTTCGCGCAGCGCGCAAACCAGCAAGCGCCGAGCGGTGAAATCTTCGGGCTGCTCGCGCGCAACGGCGAAGACATCCGCGCGCCCGGCACCTGGGCGACGATCGTGAGTTATGACGCGATCGGATACGTGCAGCCGCAAACAGCGTCGGGCTTGACCGATGCCAACTTCGAAACGCAGGTGCGCGACGCGCGCCAAACGCAAAACCGCCGCTTCGAAGGTTTTGCGACGACGCCATCGTTCAATGCCGAAGCCCCTTATGTCGTTTGGGCCGAGCGGGTTGCGGCGCCAGGCGGCGCGGGCGGCAAGGACCTGCGCTACGAACAAAAAATCATGGGACGCGAAGGCGTCGCCGGCATGACCTCGATCGGCAGCGCCGATCAGCAACCGGCGATGGCGGCGGCGGCAGCGACGTTGCGCGGCATGCTCTCGTTTCCCGAAGGCAAGCGCCACGCGGATTTCCAGGCGGCTTCAGACACGGTGTCGGATTATTCGGTGCCAGGCTTGGTGACCGGCGTGCCGACGCCGCGCCAATCAGGCTTGGTCAATGTCGCTGACACCGGCACGGGCCAAACCGCGTTTGGCGGGCTTTCGGGCTATTTCCCGTGGATCGCGCTGGGCGTCGTTATTCTCGCGGGCGGCGGCTATTTGCTGATGCGCCGTCGTGACGATGACGAAGAGTACGACGAAGCCTAAGGGCTCCACCCCTTCCCGGGACACGGCGAAAGCCGTGCGCCCGGGACCCATAAACACAGATCAGGCGACGAACACCGCGCCATCCTTCACGATGATCGGAATGCGCTCCAGCGCGTCGCCATTGGTGCAGGGGCCGCCGGCGCACTCCCCGCTGACGAGACCGAAGCTAGCGCCGTGCGCGGCGCACACGATGTAGCGCCCCTCCTGCAGCATGACTTGGCCGTTTGAACGCTGCAGCGGATAGCCGGCGTGCGGGCACTTGTTGCGGAACGCCGAAATTGTCTCGCCTTTACGGGTGACGAGAATGGATGCGAACGGCTCATCCGGATGTGGCACGACGACGATGACGCCAGGATCGGGCAAGGCGTCGAGTCGCGTCAGAACGATGCCGCGCGCGAAGCTCACGCGCTCTCCGCTTTGAACGGCCGCGAGAGCAAGGCGGTGATGGCTTCATCGATGCCGATGCGCTCGTTGACGATCGCATCGACCGCCGCGCAGATCGGCATCTCGACCTGGTATTTTGCCGCGAGCGCAACAACGGCGGGCGCGCTCTCCATGCCTTCGGCGACCGAGCGGCGTTCGGCGAGAATGTCCTTGAGCTTACGCCCTTCTCCGAGAGCTGCGCCCAGCGAGGTGTTGCGCGACGTCAGCGAAGCGCAGGTGAGCACGAGATCGCCTAGACCGCAGAGGCCGGACAGCGTTTCAGCTTTGGCGCCCATGGCGAGGCCGAGACGCGTCAGCTCCGCGAAGCCGCGTGTGATCAGTGCGGCGCGGGCGCCGTCACCGAGCTTGCGGCCTTCGGCGACGCCGCAAGCGATGGCGATGACGTTCTTCACCGCGCCGCCAATCTCCGCGCCGACAAGATCGTCCGCGACGTAAGGGCGGAAGGTGGGCAGCCCGATGGTGGCGACGATGCGCTGGGCCAACGCGGCATCGGGGCTGGCGATGGTGGTGGCGGTAGGCAGCCCGCGGGCTACATCCTTGGCGAAACCGGGGCCGGAGAGGACGGCGGGGCCAATATCGGGAATCTCTTCGGTGAGGACGTCCGTCATCAGCGCCAGTGAGCCGCGCTCGACGCCCTTGGCGCAGAGCACGAGCGGCTGGCCGGGCCGAAGGCTCGGGCGGACCGCGCGGAGCACGCCGCGCATGTGCTGGGCCGGCGGCACGGCGAGGATAAGCTGCGATTTGGCTGCGTCGGCGAGGTCAGCGGTTGCGCGGACGGCGGCGTTGAGCTTGATTCCAGGCAGGAAAAGCGCGTTTTCGGCCTCATCGTTGATGCTGCGGACGACGTCCGGCTCGCGCGCCCAGATCAGCACCTTGCGCCCGGCAGCCGCCGCGACCTGCGCCAAAGCCGTCCCCCAGGCCCCCGCGCCGAGGACGGACACTGTGTCGAATGGCTTCGGCAATCCTGAATCCTTCATTGAACGTTCAGTAGAAACCGCGTAGCCTGTGGGGATGGACGAGAAATCCGCTACCCGCGACCGCATCCTCCAAGCCGCGATGACCCGCATCAAGCACTACGGCTACGGCAAGACAACCATGGCCGAGATCGCCGCCGATTGCGACATGTCGCCGGGCAACATCTATCGCTTCTTCGAAGCCAAGATCGACATCGCCGAGGCCATGGCCCGCAAGCACTACGCCGAAGAGCATACGGCGATGGCGCAAGTCGGCCGCCGCAAGGATTGGGCTGCCGACAGGCGCCTCAAGGAAATGCTTGCCAAGCGCATGCGCGATAACTTCCAGATGTTCTCGGACAATGCGAAAATCCTGGAAGTCGCGGAAGTTCTGGCGCGTGAACGCCCGGTTTTTATGAACGAATTGATCGCGCTGGAGCGCGTCGGCATCACCGCTGTGATCCAGGAAGCGATGGACAATGGCATCTTCGCCAAGGGCGACGCCGAGTTCATGGCCGAGATGCTGCAGGCCGCGACGGTGAAGTTCTCGATCCCGCAGCTGATCTCGCGGCTAACGCTGCAGAAGCTTGAGCGCGAGTTCGATGGCGTCATGGAATTGATCCTGCAGGGCCTCTACGCGCGCGGCGCGGATGCTCCGGTTCAGAAGGCGCGAGCCAAGCAGGATGCTAACGCGTAATGCCTGCTACGGAATAATTGAACAAAATCTATTTTATTCATTGATCACTCCGGGAGCTGGTGGTACACATCATCCATCGAAGCCCGAGCACCTGGAGAACCTCAAATGACCACGACCCGCCCCTCAATCTTCCTGTCCGCCACGTTCGTCCTGGCCGCCCTCGCCATCGTCGCTGTCGCGGCTTCGCCGCTCTTCCAAATCGCGGCCACCGTCGTCGCGTAATCCCTGCCCAGAACGCGCCTCCCAGCGCATCTCGGGTTTTTTGCAGGCGCGAAGGCAACCCCTTCGCGCCTGTTCTTTATCTGCATTAACGGGGCGACATTAACGATGCTCAGCCAAATTTGCATAACTGGGCTGGTGAAACATGCCTACTATTCGGCCCGGAAAGGGTCCATCTGACCCTCACTGATGTTCGCACCTGCAACATCAATCCAACTTGGGGACTTACACCAATGACTGCTCAAGACCTCCCGGCGACCGCCCGTGCGATGTCTATCGTGATCGCGATCGCGCTGGTCGCGACGGCCTTCGCGCCGCTTCTGTTCACGGCCGCACGCGTCGTCGCCTAACTGGACTTCAAGCCTTAGCGCCCTTGCGCCCCGCCTGATGGCTGGGGCGCAAGCGGGCCGCTTCCCCGTCCAACGGCCAACGTGGACGGGCTGGAAATGACAGGTCGTCACTGAATCCGAGGCGCAACCTTTCAGCGCCCGCTAACGCGATCATCGCCGCATTGTCCGTGCACCATTTCAGCGGCGGCGCGATGAAATCGTAGTTCCGCTCAGCCGCCAGCGCTTCGAGCTTTCCTCTGATCCGCTGGTTCGCCGCGACACCGCCGGCCGCCACCAGCCGCCCTTTCGCACCCCACACCGTATCGAACATGCGCATCGCGTTGCGCGTGCGGTCCTCGATGATGTCGAGCGCCGCCGCTTGGAAGCTGGCGCAAAGGTCGGCTTTGTCCTGAGCGGCGAGCGTGCCGAGGCGCGCAACTTCGCGGGCGCAAGCGGTTTTCAATCCAGCGAAGGAGAAGTCGCAGCCCTCGCGGCCGAGCAACGGGCGCGGCAACACAAAGCGCTTGGAATCGCCGTTTTCCGCGGCTTTTTCCACCAACGGCCCGCCGGGGAAACCGAGATCCAGAAGCTTTGCGAGCTTGTCGAAGGCTTCGCCGAGCGCATCGTCCAGAGTCGAGCCGTAGCGGCGATAAACGCCGACATCGAGCACGGCGATGAACTGGCAGTGGCCCCCGCTCACCAGCAGCAAGAGATATGGAAACGTCGCGCCGCCCGGGGCCAAGCGCGGCGACAGCGCGTGGCCTTCAAGGTGGTTCACGCCGATCAGCGGCTTGTCGTGCGCCAGCGCGATGGCCTTGCCGGCGAGCAGCCCCACCATGACGCCGCCGATGAGGCCGGGGCCGGCGGTGGCGGCGACGCCGTCGAGATCGGCGAATTCCAATTTTGCGTCGCGCATGGCGGCGGCGATCGTGCCGTCGAGGCCTTCAACGTGAGCGCGGGCGGCAATTTCGGGAACTACCCCTTTGTAGGGCGCGTGCTGCGCGGCTTGGCCAAGCACGATATCGGAGAGGACGTGCGGGCCGCGCTCGTCCAAGCGCAGCACCGCGGCCGCGGTTTCATCGCAGCTGGTTTCAATGCCGAGAACAGTGAGCGGCTTCATGCGGTGCGGAGATAGCCATTTATTCCTCTCCCCGCGAGGGGAGGGGTTAGGGGTGGGGCAAAGCTCTGCAGTTCTGATGCAGCGCGCTTTGAAATGTCGCGCCTCACCCCGCCCCCTGCCCCCTCCCCTCAAGGGGAGGGGGTGATAGATACGAGCGCATGACTTCACCCCTTTTCCGCATTGGCGCGCGCGGTTCGAAACTGTCGCTGGCGCAGACGGGGCAGACGCGTGCGCGCTTGGCCGCGAAACTCGGGATCGATGAGAACGCGTTCGAGATCGTGCCAATCGTTACCAGCGGCGATCGCATTCAGGATCGCACGTTGATCGAGGCGGGCGGCAAGGGACTGTTCACGAAGGAACTCGATGAGGCGCTGTTAGACGGGCGCATTGATCTGGCGGTGCATTCGCTGAAGGATTTGCCGACGCGGTTGCCGGACGGGATCGTGCTTGCGTGTGTGCCGGAGCGCGAAGATCCGCGCGATGCGTTTGTGAGTTTGAAAGCGAAGGCGCTCGCGGATTTGCCGGCGGGCGCCGTGATTGGGACCGCGAGTTTGCGTCGCCAAGCGCAGGTGTTGTTTGCGCGGCGCGATCTGCGCGTCGCTGTGCTGCGCGGCAACGTCGATACGCGGCTGGCGAAGCTTGAGGCTGGCGACGCGGACGCGACGTTCCTGGCGCTCGCGGGCTTGAAGCGCATGGGATTGGAGAGCCGCGCGGCGAGCTTGGTCGATCCGCAGGAGACGCCGCCGGCCGCGTGCCAAGGCGCGATTGCGATAACGGCGCGCAGCGATGATGCGCGCGTGCTCGATGCGCTGGCAAAGTGCGAGAACAAGGACGCACGAATTGAGATTGAAACGGAGCGCGCGTTCCTCGATGCGCTTGATGGATCGTGCCGTACGCCGATCGGCGCATTGGCGCGGGTGAGCGGCGCGCAATTGGCGTTCATCGGCGAGATACTGACGCCGGATGGCGCGCAGCGCTGGCGGCGCAATGCGACGATTGCGTTGAGCGGCGATGCGACCGCGCTGGCGCAGGCGCTTGGGCATCGGCTGGGTCACGAAATTCGTGATGAGGCTGGCGACGCGATTGAGTTGGATACGTGAGAACGATCACCCCTTCCGTCATCCCGGCCGAGCGCAGCGAGAGCCGGGACCCAGGGACTACGAGTTGTTTGTTTGCCCCTGGGTCCCGGGTTCATCGCTGCGCGATGCCCCGGCATGACGGAAAGTTTGTATGATGCTGCGCGTCGCCATCACGCGGGCGGAGCCGGAAGCATCACGCACAGCGGCGCGCGTGCGCGCGCGCGGAGCGGAAGCGATCGTCGCGCCGCTCATTGCGATTGTGCCGTGCGGGTACGACACCAACACTGAGGGCGCGCAGGCGATCATTTTCACGAGCACGAATGGCGTGCGCGCGTTTCCGGATGCGCGCGGCGCGCGCGATCGTTTGGTGCTGACGGTTGGCGACGCCACGGCGGAGGCCGCGCGTGAGGCTGGGTTTAGCGACGTGCGCTCAGCCGATGGCGACGTGAATGCGCTAGTGGCGCTGGCCAAGCGGGAGCTTGATCCGGCAAGGGGCAAGCTCATCCACATCGCGGGCGACCACGTGGCCGGTGATCTCGGTGGTGAGTTGCGCGCCGCGGGGTTCAGCGTGGAACGGCGGCTTGCCTACGCTTCGGTGGCGGCCGCGCCGCTTCCAGCAGCGCTGAATGGGCCGCTCGATATCGTGCTTTTCCACAGCCCGCGGGCAGCGCAGCGCTTCATTGAACTGGGCGCACCCAACGCAGCCAACCTCGTTGCGGGCTGCATGAGCGCGGCAATCGCCGATGCAGCGGGCAAAGTGTCCTGGAAGCGGATCATTACCGCGCCCCGACCACGCGAAGACGATCTCCTTGCCGCCACACTCGGGGGGTAATTCTCCCCTGCTGGCGCAATCGCTTGAGCGCCTCTTCGCCCGGCCCTAAGTTTCGCATGGCTAGCGACTCGTTTCCGGTGCGAAATAGCGGAAAAGTCTCGGGAAAAAGCCGGGCAGCTCTTGGGGAATAGCATGAGCAGAGACGACGATGACGGCGACCGCGGACGCGGCGAGCCGATCGACGTTGAATATGAGCCGGCGTACCGCGAGGACGGCGGGCGTGGCGTTGGCGTGGGCACGGCGCTTGTACTGGCGCTGGTCGCGGCCGGCGTTGGCGCGGCGGGCGGCGCTGTGGCGCCCCGGATTCCGGCTGTGCAGCAAGCTCTAAACAAGATCGCGCCGGTCGCCGGCGAAAGCGGTGTGACCTCGCCTTCGAGCGATGCGGCCAGCCTCGATCAACGCTTGGACGCGATCGAAGCAGTGATGAACGCGCCGTTGGCGAGCGCCGCCGCCGGTGAAGCCGGCGACGGCGGCACTGGCGCGCGCGTGTTCGCATTGCAGGCCGGGCTGCGCGATGTCGAGCAGCGGCTGACGACGATGCCATCGACGGCGGAAGTTCAAGCCTTGGTGACAGAAGTGCGCCGCTTGCAGGAAGAGTTGCCAGCGGTGGCGCAAGAAGCGCGCACGGCGGCGACGGCGGCGCGGGCTTCATATGCGGTTGTCGCCGCTTCGGAGGCGGCGCGTTCGTCCGGACCGTTCGAGCAAGCGCATGCTTCGCTTGCGGCGCTCTTGCCGAACGATCCGAACGTGGCGGCGCTTGAGCCGCTGGCGCGTGTTGGCGCGCCGACGCGGATCGAATTGCGCGATCAGTTCGCGCATCTCGACAACGAGATCATTCGTGCGGCGCGGCAAAGCCAAGCCGGCGCGGGTTTCTGGGGCCGCATCCAAGCGGCCTTGGCGCAGTGGATCGTCATCCGTCAGGCCGGTTCGGGCGACACGCCAGAAGGCATCGTCGACCGGGCGCAACAATTCCTTGCGGCCGATCGCCTGGCCGACGCCATTCAAGAACTCAACCGTTTGCCCGACGCGCCGAAGCGCGTTGCGCAACCCTGGATCAGAGACGCGCAACGCCGGTTAGAAATCGACACGCGCATCACCGCCATCCGACAAGAATTGTCGCGGAGCTAACCTGCCATGTTGCGTGTCGCCTTACTGCTCATCATCGCGGTGGCTGCGGCCTTGGTGTCGTGGCAGGTCATCACGACCGACCAGGGCACGGTCGAGATCACGTGGTTCGGCACCGAGGTCACCACCAGCGCCCTCTTCGGATTGCTGGTGCTGGTGCTGGCGATTGCGGTGGCGTTGCCGCTGTTGCGCCTGCTCATGTTCCTGATGGATGCGCCGGGCCGCGTCGGCAAAGCCAGCCAGCGCGCGAAGGTGCGCCGCGGGCAGGAGGCTTTGGCGCTGGGCTTGATCGCGGCGGAAGCTGGAGAGTTCGAGGAAGCGCGCCGTCACGCCGACAAGGCGGAGGACCTGATCGATGAGCCGCGCCTCGCCTTGCTGCTGCAGGCGCGTGCGGCCGAAGTCAGCGGCGATACGGCGGCGGCGGAACGCGCTTATGCCGGCATGCTGCAGAATGAAGACACCGAAGTGTTAGGCCGCAAAGGTCTGATGGCGGCGGCGTTGAAGCGCGGCGACCGGGTCGCAGCGCGCGCGCACGCGGAAGCAGCGCTGAAAGCTTCGAAGACGGCGACGTGGCCGTTCCAATACGCGTTCGATCTGGCGGTTCAGCAAGGCGATTGGGAAAACGCGATCGAAACGCTCGATGCCGGCG
>JADLHI010000264.1 GCA_020848895.1 Hyphomonadaceae bacterium | reverse complement strand
TCTTGATCGATGGCGGTTATGCGGAGACCGCGCCGCAGGTGCTCGCCAATCTCAGTGCATTGGGTTTCGAGCCGAGCGATGTGCGCATCTTGCTCAATACGCATGCGCATTTCGATCATGCCGCGGGCTTGGCTGCGATCAAAGCCGCGACCGGCGCCGAGCTTTACGCGAGCCCCGCCGACGCGGCGCTTTTGCGAGCCGGCGGGCGCGGCGACTTTTTCTTGCGCGATTTCTTCCGCTATCCGCCCGTTGCGGTGGATCGCGAGCTGCGTGACGGGGAAACGGTTTCGCTCGGCGCGGTAACGCTGACAGCGCATTTCACGCCCGGCCACACCAAGGGCTGCACCTCCTGGACGTTTCCGGTGACCATGCGTGACGGCAGCGTGAAACAGGCGCTGATCATCTGCTCACTTTCGACGTTGAGTTATCGGCTGATTGACAACCGGGACTATCCGAACATCGCCGCGGATTACGCGCGGACCTATGA
Source organism: Hyphomonadaceae bacterium (assembly GCA_020848895.1). GTDB lineage: Bacteria > Pseudomonadota > Alphaproteobacteria > Caulobacterales > Aquidulcibacteraceae > Vitreimonas. Next base: position 4,448 of record JADLHI010000264.1, on the reverse strand, counting down.
AACGTTGAATGCATTGCCATGCGATGTCTTCCTGGGCGCGCACGGCCGCTGGTTCGATTTGCCCCGCCGGCGCGAGCGCGTCACCGCAGGCGACGCGAGCGCGTTTGTGGCGCCCGAGGCGTGCCGCGCATTCCTGGCGGAAAGTCAGCGGGCGTTCGAACAGGAATTAGCGCGCCAGTCCGGCGTTAATCGCCAAGCAGCATCTTTGCGAGATCGGCGCTGACGTCGGTTTCTTCGTCCGTTGCGATGTAGGCCTGCGCGTGAAGGGAGGCGTAGAGCAAATACGCGCGCCTTCGCGCCTCCGCTTGGGCCAAGCCCATGTCGCCGAATAGTTTGGCGTAGTAGCTGAGGCGGACCCGGTCGATGTGGCGGACGGCGCGGGAGGCTTGCGCGTCGCGGAGCGCCCACAGACGGATCGCAAGTTCGATCGCGGCGGCGCGTTTCGCGCGCGGCGTCGAGTTCGGCAGGGCGAGGGTCTGTTTTAGCCGCTCGCGCGCATCGGAGGTGCGGCTCTCAATTCGCGAGCCAATCCGATAGCTGGCGCGCTTGCGCCACTCTTTCAGCATGGCTTGGTGCAGTGCAGCACGGTCAGTGAAGTGCCAGTAAAAACTGCCGCGCGTGACGCCGAGGCTTTTTGCCAGCGGATCAATGCGGACGGCGTCGATTCCGCCTGTTGCAAGGGCTTCAAACCCCGCATCAATCCAGGCTTCGGCATCGAGCGGCGTTGATGCGTTTTGTGGTGCGGTGCGGGACGCCATTGGGCCTTCTTAGTCGTTGTGTTGCGTCCGCGCCATGTAGCGTTGGCTACGCCGCAATCTCGCCTTTTTTCTCGACGGTCGCCGTGGCCGGCGCTATCCATACACTTGTGTATGGCGAGGCGATAGACCTCTAAGCACGCGGGAGGGAATTCATGTCCAAGAAACGGGACCTGCTGAGCGCAGGCGCACGTACGGCTTTGACGTTGGCTCTTGGCGCGGCGGGCGTGCTGACGGCGGCGCCGGCGATGGCGCAAGACGCCGATGAAGGCACGGAAATCGTCGTGACGGCGACGCGGCGCGATCAAGCGCTGCAGGAAGTCCCGATCGCGGTGACCCCGGTGACGGCGGAAATGATCGAGAATTCAGGCATTCGCGACGTGCAGGATCTGACTTCTGTCGCGCCGTCCTTGCAGTTCAACGTTTCCGAATCCGAAAGCTCGGCCACGGCGCGTTTGCGCGGCGTCGGCACGCAAGGCTCGAACCCCGGTCTTGAATCCGCGGTCGGTATTTTCGTCGACGGCGTTTATCGCGCACGCAACGGCGTGGCGTTGAGCGATCTTGGCGAAGTGCAGCAAATTGAAGTGTTGCGCGGCCCGCAAGGCACGCTGTTCGGCCGCAACACCTCGGCGGGTCTCATCACCATCAACACGGTGCAGCCGGACCTGAACGATTTCGAAGTGCATGGTGAAGGCACCTACGGCGATTTTGGCGAAACGCGCGCAGCGGTGACGGTCAACGTGCCGTTGTCCGAAGACACGCTGGGTCTGCGTTTGTTTGGCGCTGTCGCGCAACGCGACGGATTCATGGATATGAATGTTGCCGGCGCCAATCCGCTGCTGGGCGCAACCGGCAATCTGGGCCAAAACGATTCCAACACGCGGGATATGTATACGTTGCGCGCGCAATTGCTGGCGCGTTTTAGCGACGCCGTCGATGCCCGCTTTATTGTCGACTATTCCGAGCGCGACGAATTCTGCTGCGCCGCGCAGATTTACAATCCAACGCTGCTCAATGGTAACGCGGTGACCATCTTGAGTGCGACGGGCGTTGAAGGCGCGCCGATCGCCTACGGCACGGGCCGCCAGCAATGGATCGCCAACCTCGGCGGCTATGGTCCAGGCGTCAGCGTCGGCTCGCCGCTCGGCGCGCAAGGGGCGGGCAATATTGGCGACCGCCAAGGCTTCGCGAACCGCGACTACGCACAATCGATCGAGGACTACGGCGCTTCGGCTGAATTCAATTGGGACAGCAGCATCGGCACGTTCACGTCGATCACCGCCTACCGAAACTGGAACCAACAGGGCCGCAGCGATTCCGACTATTCGCAGGCTGACCTTGTCTACGTTCCTGGCGGCGGTCCGGGGACTGAATTCCAAACCTTCACACAAGAGCTCCGTTTGGCCGGCCAAGCGGGACCATTGGATTGGCTGGTGGGCGCCTTCTATTCGGACGAACGCATCAACCGGGTCTTCTCGTTCGTCACCGGATCGCAATACGGGCGCTACTTCGCCGGGTTGGATGACATCCTCTCTGGCGGAACGGTGAGCCCCGGCATCAACGTTGCGCCGACGGCCGGCGCCTCCGCGGTGGTGAATAACCTCTACGACGAAATGGTCGATCCGGTGATCGGCATTCCCGCGGGCGCCGGCACTGCCGGGTATCGCGACAGCTACCATCAGGAAGGCACGTCGATCGCGTTGTTCACGCACAACATTTGGTCGTTGGGCGAGCATACGGATCTGACGTTCGGGGTGCGGTTCACGCATGAGCGCAAGAATCTCCGGGCAAGCTTCAACACCTTCTTCGATGGCGAGGCGATGCTCGACGCCGCGTTGGCGGATGCTGGCGTCGATGCCGGACTTGGCGCCGGTTACGCGGCGGCGGCTTCGAACTGCAATCCTGCGTCTGCCGCGCCAGCGGGCTTCGCGACGGTCGTTGCGGTTGCGCGTTCAGGCTATTGCGTGCCGTGGCTTCGCGATGATCTCGATGCGGTCGGCTACAACCAAGAGCGCAGTGAAGACGAGTGGTCGGGCGTCCTGGCGCTACGCCATGAATTCACCGACAACATCTCGGCCTATGCTTCGGCGTCGCGTGGCTACAAGGGCGGCGGCTTCAACCTCGACCGCAACTTCGCCAACGCGTTCAACGGGCTGGCGCCGGACACCTCGTTTGCCGCCGAATTGGTGGATGCGTACGAAATTGGCATCAAGACCGGCTGGTTCGACAACACGTTGCTGTTGAACCTCGCGGTCTATCAGAATCAGTTCGAGAACTTCCAACTCAATACCTTCAACGGCATCCAGTTCGTCGTCACGACGGTGCCGGAAGTGGAAGTCAGCGGCGCCGAGATGGACTTCATCTGGCGCACGCCGATCGAAGGCCTCTCTCTGCAAGGCGGCGCCGCGTACAACGACGCAACCTACGGGCCCGATTGCACGCCGCTCGCAAGCTGCGGCGGCTGGGTTGGCAACAACAGAAACCCGATCACCGGCGAACTCACGCTGGCGCGGCTGCCAAATGCGCAGCTGACCAATTCGCCAGAATGGACGGCGACGACGGCAATTACCTACGAGCGGCCGATCTTTGGCGGGCTGAACGGTCTCTTCTATCTCGACGCACGCTATGTCGACGATCAGAACACCGGATCGGATCTGCGTCCGTCGAAGTTGCAGCCGGCCTATACTCTGTTCAACGGCCGGATCGGAATCAGTGCGCCGGACGAGCGTTGGTCGCTTGAACTGTGGGGCCGCAACCTCACGGATGAGGAATATGCCCAGATCATGTTCGACGTTCCGCTTCAACTTGGTACGCTAGGCCCGACGCAGGGCGCGTTCCTTGGCGATCCGCGCACGTACGGCGTGACGCTGCGGGCGCGTTACTGAGACTGTAAGACGGCTGGCCAGAAGGCCGGCCGTCACCCTCCTAGAGCACTTCGGCCGCGGACAGGCGCCGCGGCCGTCTTGTTTGCGGGCGGCTGCGGCGCCACTAAGCTCGCCCCATGGCTGATGCGTCGAAGATCGAAGCGGGCGAGCCGCTCTGGCGGGCGCGCACCTTCGAAGCTGCGCCTCATGTCGCCGCTGGTCTGGCGTTTGCCGCGGGCGCGTTCACGCTGCTTGCGGTTGCGACACCGGCGCTGCCGCCGTTGCGGGGGCTCGATGCGCTTGAGCGCGTCGTCAACGAACTGCCGGAACTCACCGCGAGCATCGCCGGCGTTGCTCTTATGGGGTTGGCGACGGGGCTGAGCCGCCGTGTCGACGCAGCGTGGGCGGTGACGACGGCGCTGATGTTTGCCGTGAGCCTTTACGCCGCATTGCGTCATGGCCACGTCGCCGCCGCCGTGACGGCGGGCGCGGTGACGTTGGCGCTGCTCTTGACGCGGCGCGCCTTCTATCGGCACTCGCGGTTGATCGATCTTGTGCCGGACCCGCGCGTCGCGCTCGGCATTGCCGCAGCGTTCGGAATTGCTCTCATGGGCGCATTGCTGTGGGCGGGGGAGCGGCCGGACTTTGCCGAGGCGCCATGGTGGGCGTTGCTGACGGGCGAACATCTGGGGCGGCCTGGCCGCGCGCTCGCCGTCGCGGCAGTGGCGGCGATCGTGGTGGGCGCTCAATGGTATTTGCTGAGCCGCGCGCGCGGCGCGCCGCCCCCGCCGGCGGGCGAAGACATTGCCAAGGCGGAAGCTGTGATTGC
>JADLHI010000263.1 GCA_020848895.1 Hyphomonadaceae bacterium | reverse complement strand
TCCTCCATCAAGTCGGTCGTCAATCTGATGCGCGAGAACGGCGTCAGCCAAATCCCGCTGATCGAACGCGGCAAGCTCAACGCCATCGTCCACGAGAGCGACATTCTCTCGAAGATGCAGAAGCGTGACTTCGATTTGAATGCGCCGGCGAAGTCGGTCGCCGCGCCCATCGGCGGCTTGATCTATCCGAAGGCCCGGATCGAAGAACTCTTCCACATCTTCGCGGCGGACAATGTCGCCGTCGTCGTCGATTCTTCGAACGTCGTCGGCGTCATTTCGAAGATCGACTTGATCGAATACTTGTCCGGCAAAAGGTGACGTCATCCTGGACGTGCAGAGCGCGGCCGGGATCCAGACCCCGGTCACGCTCCGCGTGCCCAGGATGACGGACTGAGTTTGTAACGCTTACAGCTAAGGACCCATGTCCATGCACGACGACAACAAACGCTTTGGCACGCGCTGCATCCACGCCGGCCAGCAACCGGACCCGAGCACTGGCGCGATCATGACGCCGGTCTATCAAACCTCGACGTTTGTGCAGCAAAGCCCCGGCGTCATTATCGAGGATTACGACTACGCGCGTTCAGCCAATCCGACGCGCAAAGCGCTGGAAGCAAATCTCGCTTCGCTCGAAGGCGGCCGTCACGGATTCAATTTCGCTTCAGGCCTCGCCGCGCAGGCGGCGTGCATTCATTTGCTTGCGTCCGGCGATCACGTCGTGCTCTCGGACGATGTCTATGGCGGCACCTACCGCCAGTTCGACAAGGTCTTCAAACAGTTCGGCATCACCTACACCCGCGCTAATCTGACTGACCTCAACGCGGCGGAAGCGGCGTTCAAATCGAACACCAAGATGGTTTGGCTCGAAACGCCGACCAATCCGCTGCTCAAAGTCATCGACATCGCCGCTGTCGCGCGCCTTGCCAAGTCGAAGGGCGCGCTGACAGTTGTCGACAACACCTTTGCGACCCCGGTGCTCACCAATCCGCTCGCGCTCGGCGCCGATGTCGTCAGCCATTCGTGCACCAAATACATCGGCGGCCACTCGGACGTGATCGGCGGTGCGCTGATCTGTCGAGACGACGAACTCGCCAATCGCTTGCGCTTCACCCAGAACGCCGTCGGCGCCATTGCGGCGCCCTGGGACAGCTTCCTGCTGCTGCGTTCCACCAAGACGCTACACGTGCGCGTGCAGCGCCATTGCGAGAATGCCGCCAAGATCGCGGATTTCTTGGCTGAGCAAAGGCAAATTGAGCGGGTCGTCTATCCGGGGCGCACCGATCACCCGCAGCACGAGATCGCCAAAAAGCAAATGATCGGCGGCTTCGGCGGCATGATCACCGCTTACTTCAAGGGCGGCCTCGAACCGGCGCGCACCTTCCTTGAGCGGGTGACGCTCTTCTCGCTGGCGGAATCGCTTGGCGGCGTCGAAAGCCTGATCGAGCACCCGGCGATCATGACTCACGCATCCGTCGATAAGCATTTGCGCGAACAGATTGGTCTGACTGACGGTCTCGTGCGCTTCTCCGTCGGCATCGAAGACGTCGAAGACCTGATCGCTGATATCCAAGAAGCGCTGGGCTAATATGGACCGCCGGCGCCCTCGCCGGCCAGCTCCGGTGCATGCCGGCGCGGGCGCCGACGGTCCACATTGCTAAGGCGCCAACGCCGCGAGTTCGCTTGCCTGTGCGTAGGCCACCGCCGCCGCATTGTCGATCGGCGCGGCCACTTGCGGATAGCGCGAGTAGGCAAAGCCCAGCGCTCCCGCGCCTAGCAGGCAAACTGATAAAACAATCGCGAACGCCCGGCTGCTGCTCTCTGAATAAAGTCGCATGTCAGTCCCCACCGCTTCTGCCGGCCGCGCCATGCGCTTGGCGCGCGCCGTGTGAATACGAGCGCGGGCAGGGCGAGCGACGGGCGCCGCCGCCGGACGCGCTTTGGCGCTCAACAGCCGCTTCCAGGCGACATCCTTTGTCAGCCGCACACTGCGCGCTCCGGGCGGCGACGCGTTGTCCAAGCGCACGCACACGAGCGAACCCGTTGCGCGCGCCTTGCGCGCCGCCGCCCGGAGCGCGGGCGTCCCCCACGCCGCACGCGTCCACAACATGACGACCTTGTCCGCCTTCGCGCGCTTTGCGCCAGGCGTGTAATCGCCGACCTCATATCCAAGCGCCCGCAATTCAGCCGCGATCTCGCGCGCTTGCGTTTCGGCGTCGCGTGGATGGGCGATCAGGATGCGTCTGGTCATGCGCGCTTTTGTGCGAGGCCGCCGCACGAGCAGCCAAGACGCCGGTTCCTCAATGACGTGGAAAGCCGGCGCGGCGCCCAAATCGCGGGCCGTTCGCTCAAACAAGCAGCGCCGGCGGCCGTTCAATCAGCCGAAACTCCGCCCGCTTAGACTGAAGGCGGCAACGAAGGCGCAATCCTGGTTAAGCGTGCGAAATACGTCTGAACCGAAATTTACTATAAAAATCAGCAACTAATGCCGCCGCCCTCATCATGCCTTAACCTCAAGGCGTTTCATTATGACACTCCCGGAATGAGCGCAGAAAAGGCGTTCAACTGGGTTGGTGGTTGGTTGGTGAGGCGAGCGCATGGCCCGGGTGGCGGTGCTATTAGGGGGCTTGAGCCCCGAGAGGCCAGTAAGCCTCAGCTCTGGCAAGGGCTGCGCTGACGCGCTTCGCCGGCTGGGCCATGAGGTTATCGAAATTGATCCGCAGAACCCCGGCTGGATCGCCGAGTTGCAGGACGCGCGCGTCGACGCCGTGTTCAATGCGCTGCACGGCGAATGGGGTGAGGATGGCCGCACGCAAGGCGTGCTCGACTATCTAAAGCTTCCTTACACACATTCGGGCGTGCTCGCCTCGTCGCTGGCGATGGACAAGGACAAATCCAAAGCCGTGTTCGCGCAAGCGGGCCTGCCGCTCGCGAACGGCAAACTGATGAACCGTCTCGATGCGGCGAAGGGCCATCCGATGCCCGCGCCGTACGTTGTGAAGCCGAACGCGCAAGGTTCGTCCGTCGGCATCTTCATCGTGCGCGAAGGCGCCAATCGCCCGCCCGAGCAACTCCTCGATCCGGATTGGACCTTCGGCGAAGAAGTGCTGGTCGAAGAATTCATCGACGGCAAGGAACTCACCGTCGCGGTCATGCATGATCGCGGTGCGCTCGCGGTCACCGAAATTTTCGTCACCAGCGATGGCGACTGGTACGATTTCGACGCCAAATATGCGAGCGGCGGTTCGCGCCACGTGGTGCCGGCCGATATTCCCCAAACCATCGCCGATCAGTGCATGCGTGCGGCGGAAGCTGCGCACCACGCGCTCGGCTGTCGCGGCGTGACACGCAGCGACTTCCGCTACGATCCGAAAACCGATCGGCTTGCGCTGCTTGAAGTGAACACACAGCCGGGCATGACGCCGACTTCGCTGACGCCTGAACAAGCCGCCCACGTCGGCATGTCCTATGACCAACTCGTCCAGTGGATTCTGGAGGATGCGTCATGGCCGCGGTGAGAGCGCGCCGCCCTGGCGGCGGAAAAGGCGGTCGCGGCTCTGAGCCACCGCGTGGCAAGCGCCGGCGCATGCAAGCCGTGCCGGCCTACGAATCCATGCCGCGCTTGGCGCGCATCAAGCTGTCCGGCGGCCTTTCGCCGGACGACGTGCAGGTCACCGGCCGTAGTCTGGCGATGGCGCTGACTGGCGGTGTGCTGTTCCTCGGCATCGCCGTCGCTGGCGCCGCCTGGTTGGGATCGTCTTTGTTCGACGCAAGCGAAGCGTTCGCGCGCTCCGCCGACGCGACCGTCGCCAACGTTGGTTTCCAGATCGAAGAGATCGAAGTCGCGCAGCTGCCGGGATCGCCAGATATCAGCCAAGCACGCGAACAAGAAGTGCGCGCGCTGATCGTGCCCGAAGGCCGTCACTCGATCCTCGCTCTGGACCCCCAAGAGGTGAAAGCGCGCGTCGAAAGCCTCGACTGGGTCGCCAACGCGCGCGTGCGCCGTTTGTGGCCGTCATCGCTGTTGGTCGAAGTGGAGCGGCGTCAGGAATACGCCGTCTGGCAAGACGAGAACGACCAGCGCGCCGTCATCGACGCCAACGGTGAGCGTCTGCTGACCGAGCGTGTCGAAGACCATGCCAATCTGCTGCGCGTCGTTGGCCGCGGCGCCGGCCCCGCTGCGCCGCCGATCCTTGC